>NZ_CP062167.1:300000-385000 GCF_014844055.1 Aureimonas sp. OT7 | reverse complement strand
AAGCTGGAAAGCTTGGCAAGATGGGTGACAGCCCCGTACGCGTAATGTCCTGTATGGTCCATGAGTAAGGCGGGACACGTGAAATCCTGTCTGAAATTCGGGGGACCACCCTCGAAGCCTAAGTACTCGTGCATGACCGATAGTGAACCAGTACCGTGAGGGAAAGGTGAAAAGCACCCCGACAAGGGGAGTGAAAGAGAACCTGAAACCGGATGCCTACAAACAGTCGGAGCCCGCGAGGGTGACGGCGTACCTTTTGTATAATGGGTCAGCGACTTAGTCTGGCGAGCAAGCTTAAGCCGGTAGGTGTAGGCGTAGCGAAAGCGAGTCTGAACAGGGCGTTCAGTTCGTCGGATTAGACCCGAAACCGAGTGATCTAGCCATGAGCAGGTTGAAGGTGCGGTAACACGCACTGAAGGACCGAACCCGCATCTGTTGCAATAGATTGGGATGACTTGTGGCTAGGGGTGAAAGGCCAATCAAACTCGGAAATAGCTGGTTCTCCGCGAAATCTATTTAGGTAGAGCGTCGGATGAATACTCCAGGGGGTAGAGCACTGGATGGGCTAGGGGGACTCACCGTCTTACCAAACCTAACCAAACTCCGAATACCTGGAAGTACTGTCCGGCAGACACACGGCGGGTGCTAACGTCCGTCGTGGAGAGGGAAACAACCCTGACCACCAGCTAAGGTCCCCAAGTTATGGCTAAGTGGGAAAGGATGTGAGAATCCCAAAACAACCAGGATGTTGGCTTAGAAGCAGCCATCATTTAAAGAAAGCGTAACAGCTCACTGGTCTAGAATTAAGGGTTCTTGCGCCGAAAATGTACCGGGGCTCAAGCCATACACCGAAGCTGTGGGTTCACTTTTAGGAGTGAGCGGTAGCGGAGCGTTCCGTAGGCCTGTGAAGGCGTACCCGTGAGGGGCGCTGGAGGTATCGGAAGTGCGAATGCTGACATGAGTAACGATAAAGGGAGTGAGAGACTCCCTCGCCGAAAGTCCAAGGGTTCCTGCTTAAAGTTAATCTGAGCAGGGTTAGCCGGCCCCTAAGGCGAGGCCGAAAGGCGTAGTCGATGGGAACCACGTTAATAATCGTGGGCCTGGTGGTGAGTGACGGATCCTGTGTGTTGTCGAGGCTTAACGGATTGTCTCGGCGGCGAAGGGGTCCCAGGAAATAGCCCCACCGAATAGACCGTACCCGAAACCGACACAGGTGGACTGGTAGAGTATACCAAGGCGCTTGAGAGAACTGCGTTGAAGGAACTCGGCAAATTGCACGCGTAACTTCGGAAGAAGCGTGACCCTTTATCGGGCAACCGGTATGGGGTGGCACAGACCAGGGGGTAGCGACTGTTTATCAAAAACACAGGGCTCTGCGAAGTCGCAAGACGACGTATAGGGTCTGACGCCTGCCCGGTGCTGGAAGGTTAAGAGGAGGGGTGCAAGCTCTGAATCGAAGCCCCAGTAAACGGCGGCCGTAACTATAACGGTCCTAAGGTAGCGAAATTCCTTGTCGGGTAAGTTCCGACCTGCACGAATGGCGTAACGACTTCCCCGCTGTCTCCAACGCAGACTCAGTGAAATTGAATTCCCCGTGAAGATGCGGGGTTCCTGCGGTCAGACGGAAAGACCCCGTGCACCTTTACTATAGCTTTACACTGGCATTCGTGTCGGCATGTGTAGGATAGGTGGTAGGCTTTGAAGCGAGGGCGCCAGCTCTCGTGGAGCCATCCTTGAAATACCACCCTTATCGTCATGGATGTCTAACCGCGGCCCGTCATCCGGGTCCGGGACAGTGTATGGTGGGTAGTTTGACTGGGGCGGTCGCCTCCCAAAGAGTAACGGAGGCGCGCGATGGTGGGCTCAGAACGGTCGGAAATCGTTCGTCGAGTGCAATGGCATAAGCCCGCCTGACTGCGAGACAGACAAGTCGAGCAGAGACGAAAGTCGGTCATAGTGATCCGGTGGTCCCGCGTGGAAGGGCCATCGCTCAACGGATAAAAGGTACGCCGGGGATAACAGGCTGATGACCCCCAAGAGTCCATATCGACGGGGTTGTTTGGCACCTCGATGTCGGCTCATCGCATCCTGGGGCTGGAGCAGGTCCCAAGGGTTTGGCTGTTCGCCAATTAAAGCGGTACGTGAGCTGGGTTCAGAACGTCGTGAGACAGTTCGGTCCCTATCTGCCGTGGGTGTAGGAATATTGACAGGATCTGTCCCTAGTACGAGAGGACCGGGATGGACGTATCTCTGGTGGACCTGTTGTGGCGCCAGCCGCATAGCAGGGTAGCTATATACGGTCGGGATAACCGCTGAAGGCATCTAAGCGGGAAACCCACCTGAAAACGAGTGTTCCCTATCAGAGCCGTGGAAGACCACCACGTCGATAGGCCGGGTGTGGAAGCGAGGTAACTCGTGAAGCTTACCGGTACTAATAGCTCGATCGGCTTGATCGTTCTCATTCGCCAATGCCCATTCCCAAAAAGACACAGCTTCCAATGCACTTAGCCGACCTGGTGGTCATTGCGAGGGCCCTGCACCCGATCCCATGCCGAACTCGGCCGTGAAATCCCTCCGCGCCAATGATACTTCGTCTCAAGACGCGGGAAAGTCGGTCGCTGCCAGGTCTGCTAAGTGCATCTCTCTCTTCACATCATCAAAACAAACCAGCTTCCCAACACATACAAACACACATCACAAAACGCCCCGCCCCAAAGCGGGGCCGTCCGCGTTCGCGCTGCAACCCAAGCCAATACGCAAATAGCCCGGCCGTCCGCGTTCAAAATCCCTCAAGTCCCTCCCGCCATCGCACCGCGGCAATGATCCCCCCGTGGCAACAACGGAACGCGGTCACGCCAGAGCGACCCCGATCAGCCCCCCGATCTCCATGAACAGGCGCAGCAGGCAGGCAGAGGGGCGGCTGAGCCACACAAAGCGAAATGTTGGACGGTATGATCCGCCCAAAGCGCCAAAGGCACGGCCACAGGCACGAGTTCCGGGAGATGCCTGCCACAAGCGGGAAAGGGGCTGTTCCGAAGACGCGTCACGCCAGAGCGACCCGGGTCAGCCCCCGATCTCCATGAACAGACACAGCAGGCAGGCAAAGGGGCGGCTGAGCCACACAAAGCGAAATGCGGGACGTTATGATCCGCCCAAAGCCGCAAAGGCACGCCACAGGCACAAGCTTCGGTGCCGTCCAACCACAGGCGGGAAAGGGGCTGTTCCGAAGACGCGTCACGCCGGAGCGAGCCGGGTCACGCCGATCAGCCCCCGATCTCCATGAACAGACACAGCAGGCAGGCAAAGGGGCGGCAACGCTCCAGAACGTCGCCCCGGCGTACCTCTCCCCATACAAGCCAACGGCGGCAAAGCCTCACCCAAGGCTCATGCCAGTAAGCAGGGCGGAAGCCCATGTGACGTCGCCTCCAGTTTCTATCCAGTTCTCAATTTGTCTCCGGCGGTGGTTTTGCCCTGCTGGGCGGGTGAAGCGGCGGGCGCTGGCGCGGAGCTGTTGGGGTAGCACAGCGCGAGCGGCCGTCGCGGGGTGAAAGTGCTGGCGAACTCGTCCCGTGTCTGCCAGGCGATCTGGGAATGCGCGCGGTCCGTGTTGTAGTCGGCACGCCAGAGGGCAGTTTCCACGCATGCCCGAGCGAGCGAGGTGAACAGGGTCTCGTCAAGCAGTTCGTTCCGCAGCCGACCGTTGAAGCTTTCGATGAAGGCGTTCTGCATCGGCTTGCCCGGCGCGACGTAGTGCCACTCGACGCGGCTCTGGTTGGCCCAGGCCAGGATGGCGTTCGAGGTCAACTCGGTGCCGTTGTCCGACACGATCATGCAGGAGTAGCCGCGATACTCGGCGATGATGTTGAGTTCGCGGGCGACGCGTTCGCCCGGGCTCGAGTTGTCGACGATCGGTGCTGGGCATTCGCGCGTGCAGTCGTCGACGATCGTAAGGATGCGGAGCGACGGCCGTCGGTGAGCGTGCCGGAGACGAAGTCCAGCAACCAACGCTCGTCGGCGCGCAGCGGTACCAGCAACGGTGCTCTGGTCCCGATCGCTCGCTTGCACCCGCCACGGCGACGAACGGCGAGCTTCTCCTCCCGATAGAGCCGGAACAGCTTCTTGTGGTTCCCGACAAGGCCTTCCCGCCTCAGCATCACGAGAAAACGCCGCAGCCAAACCGGCGCCGTTCCTGCGCGATCGCCCTCATGCGCTCGCGGACTTCGCCGTCGCCCGGTACGGCTGGTCTCGTAGCGAACCGTCATGCGGCAGCAGCCGATGGCTTTACACGCCCGCCGTTCGCTCATCCCGAAGGCATCCTTCAGGCGAGCGACAGCTCTCCGCTTGGCCGCGGGCGTCACCATTTCTTTCCCACGAGATCCTTCAGCGCCGCGTTGTCCAGCATGGCGTCGGCCAGCAGACGCTTCAGCCGGGTGTTATCGTCCTCCAGCGCCTTCAGCCGCCGCGCCTCCGAGACGTCCATCCCGCCGAAGCGGGCTTACCAATCGTAGATCGAGGCGTCACCGACCCCGTGCCTGCGGCACCGCTCGGCCACTGAAACTCCCGCCTCGTGTTCCTTCAGAATTCCGATGATCTGCTCTTCAGAGAAGCGGCTGCGCTTCATGTCCTGGTCCTCTCAATCGGCCAGAACGAACTTCAATCCGGATTAGAACGCGGGGGCATCGTCAGGGCTGTTCCGAAGACGCGGTTCACGCCAGAGCGACCCGGATCAGCCCCGATCTCCATAAACAGGCGCAGCAGGCAGGCAAAGGGGCGGCAACGCTCCAGAACGTCGCTCCGGCGTACCTCTCCCCATACAAGCCAGCTGCGGCAAAGCCGCACCCAAGGCTCACGCCAGTAAGCAGGGCGGAAGTCCACGATCCCAGGGCAGGGCTAGGGCGCTGGCGCGCCGTCACGACGATTGGCGTCCAGTCATGGGCAAAGGCAGCAGAGCTGCCACAGAGCGCTCACCGTGGCGCAAGTATTCGCCGGTGGTGCAAGCCGACGCGGTTGCTCTCGGGAAGGCGTCATATCGGCAAGGTGGGGCCAAGAACGCCTCTCTGCGGATCACAACTGTAATCGCTTCCGCATATAGGCGAGGGCGCCATACCCCCCGGAACGCATTGGCCGCCACTCAGGCAAGCCATCGCCGCACAGCGGCATTGCGTTCCTGCAACGTTAAACCTATAACGTAATCGGCCCGATGGGGAGTTCGCACCTCCCGCACCGGGCCTGACCATAACGCTCATAACCAAGAAAGAGCACCATGGCTGACCGAGCCTTTAGCATATATCCTCCACCCTCTGCATCACCTTCAACGCACCCGTTGCGGTAATGCACGTCCGGTTCAAAACCGGCGAATGGAGGCTCGTCCCCGGACGTCTCATCGAGACCGATGACGGCTGTCTCCTGCCGGTGGACGCATTCACGGGCATCGCCCACAGAATCGTTCCCGAAGACCTGCTCACCATCGCACGAAAGCTGGTGAAAACCGCCGACCAGCAACGGTGGCAGGTCCGCCAGACGCATCTCAACCGAATGCGCCTGGAATTGGCAAAAGAGTGCCTCACGCACGTCCTCGCCGATTGGGAAGTGACATATTACTAGAGGTGGGCGGCGGGGCGGGAAACCCCGCGCTTCCGCCCCCTCGCTTTAACCAGCTTCACCCGGCTTCACTCAGCCTAAAGGATCGCAGGCAGGTTCAACCCCTGCTCCCGCGCGCAATCCAACGCGATCTCGTAACCCGCATCTGCATGCCGCATAACCCCGGTCGCAGGGTCGTTCCACAAGACACGCTCGATGCGGCGCGCCGCATCGGCACTGCCGTCGCAGCAGATCACCATGCCGGAGTGCTGCGAGAAGCCCATTCCGACCCCGCCGCCATGATGCAGGCTGACCCATGTGGCGCCCGATGCGGTATTCAACAGGGCGTTCAACAGCGGCCAGTCCGAAACGGCGTCAGAGCCGTCCTTCATCGCCTCCGTTTCCCGGTTGGGCGAGGCGACGGAGCCGGAGTCCAGATGATCGCGGCCGATGACGACAGGCCCCTTCAACTCGCCGCTGGCGACCATCTCGTTGAAGGCGAGACCAAGCTTGTGGCGATCTCCAAGACCCACCCAGCAGATGCGCGCCGGCAACCCCTGAAACGCGATCCGCTCCCGTGCCATGTCCAGCCAGCGATGCAGATGCCGGTTGTCGGGCAGCAGCTCCTTCACCTTGGCGTCGGTGCGGTAGATGTCTTCCGGGTCGCCCGACAGGGCCGCCCATCGGAAGGGCCCGATGCCCCGGCAGAACAGCGGACGGATATAGGCCGGCACGAAGCCGGGAAAGGCGAAGGCATTCTCCAACCCTTCGTCCTTCGCCACCTGGCGGATGTTGTTGCCGTAATCGAGCGTCGGCACCCCGGCCTCATGGAAGGCCAGCATGGCCTCGACATGCGTGCGCATCGAAGCGCGCGCCGCCTTCTCCACCGCCTTGGGATCGCTTTCGCGCTTCGCCTTCCATTCGGCGATGCTCCAGCCCACGGGAAGATAACCGTTGATCGGATCGTGCGCGGAGGTCTGGTCGGTCACGATATCCGGGCGGATGCCGCGCTTGACCATCTCCGGCAGGATTTCGGCCGCATTGCCGAGAAGCCCGACGGATTTCGCCTCGCCGGCGGCCGTCCAGCGCTGGATCATCTCCATCGCCTCGTCCAGCGTTTCTGCCTTCTCGTCGACATAGCGGGTGCGCAGGCGGAAATCGATCGACTCCGGATTGCATTCGACGGCCAGGCACGAGGCGCCTGCCATGACGGCGGCCAGCGGCTGCGCGCCGCCCATGCCGCCAAGCCCGCCCGTCAGCACCCAGCGCCCCCGGAGGCTGCCGCCATAATGCTGGCGCCCCGCTTCCGCGAAGGTTTCGTAGGTGCCCTGAACGATGCCCTGGGTGCCGATATAGATCCACGAGCCGGCGGTCATCTGGCCATACATGGCAAGGCCGCGTCGATCCAGCTCGTTGAAATGATCCCAGGTGGCCCAGTGCGGCACCAGGTTGGAATTGGCGATCAGCACGCGCGGCGCATCCGCATGGGTGCGAAAGACGCCCACCGGCTTGCCGCTCTGCACCAGCAGCGTCTCGTCGTCCGCAAGCTGGCGAAGCGCCGAAACGATCTTGTCGAAATCGTTCCAGGTGCGGGCTGCCCGGCCGATGCCGCCATAGACGACCAGCTCATTGGGATTTTCCGCAACCTCCGGATCGAGGTTGTTCATCAGCATGCGCAACGGGGCCTCCGTCATCCAGCTCCTGGCCGTCAGCTCGGGCCCGTGGGGGGCGCGGACAATGCGGGTATTGTGGCGGCGGGGATCCGTGGTCATGCATCACCTTTCAGTTCGGCGGCGAGGGCATTAATGCGGTTGAGAAGTGCCGACAGCGTCTCGCGAAGCGGTGCGGCGCGGGCGGCGTCGTAGGCGAAGGGAGGGCTTTCGGCGGCAAGATGCGTGGCCTGCGCCAGTTCCATCTGGATGGCGTGGACCCCGGTCTGCGGTTGGCCGTAATGACGCGTCGTCCAGCCGCCGCGAAAGCGTCCGTTGACGACATGGGTGAAGGTGGGCGCGGCGGCGGCCGCCACGTCCACCGCCGCCTGCTGGATCGAGGGCGCTGCCGTACGGCCGTTGTCAGTGCCGATGTTCAGGTCCGGCAGACGACCGTCGAACAGATGGGGGATGACCGAGCGGATCGAATGGCAGTCATAGAGGATGGCAACGCCATGCCGCCGGCGCACGCGCTCGATCTCGGCGCGGAGGGCGGCATGATACGGCGCGTGGAACCGCTCCAGCCTTAAGGTCCGGTCCTCCTCCGTCGGCTCCTCGCCCGGCTTCCATATCGGTTGGTTGTCGAAATCCGTCAGCGGGATCAGCCCGGTCGTGTTCTGCCCCGGATAAAGGCTTGCTCCCGACGGATCGCGATTGGCATCGATGACATAGCGGTGGAACGTCGCCTCCACATGCGTCGCGCCCGCCAGCAGGCCGTCATACAGCGTGGGCAGGTGCCAGTCCGTATCCCGCAGCAACCGCCCCTCCGCGTTGAAGCGCGTGGTGATCTCCTCGGGAGCCAGCGTACCGGAATGGGGATAGGCGAGGATGACGGGCCCGTCGCCCTGCGTGACCTTGAAGACGCTCATGCTGCGTCCTCCAGTATTGGCAGAAGGCCGGCGGACACGGCATCGGCAAGGCTGCCATCCTCCACCATCGCGGCGGCGGCAGCCAGGTCGTCGGCCATGTAGCGGTCCTCGTCCAGCGCGGGTATGCGGGTGCGGATCACGGCCTGCGCCTTCAGAAGTTCCGTACCCGTTTTCAGCGGGTGGCGGAACTCGATGCCCTGGGCGGCCGTCAGCGCCTCGATGCCGACGATCCCGAACAGGTTGGCCGTCATGAGCTGAAGCCGCCGCGCACCGTGACAAGCCATGGAGACATGGTCTTCCTGGTTGGCGGAGGTGGGCGTGGAATCCACCGATGCGGGATGCGACATCTGCTTGTTCTCCGACATCAGCGCGGCCGAGGTGACCTCCGCGATCATCAGTCCGGAGTTCAGGCCGGGATTGCGCGCCAGGAAGGCGGGCAGGCCGAACGACAGGGCGGGGTCCACGAGAAGCGCGATGCGCCTTTGGGCTATGGCGCCGATCTCGCATACGGCGAGGGCAATCTGGTCGGCCGCAAGGGCGACGGGCTCGGCATGGAAATTGCCACCCGACAGGACCTGTCCGTCGGAGAGGACGAGGGGGTTGTCGGTTACGGCATTCGCCTCGATGCGCAGCGTGCGCGCCGCCTGCCGCAGGAGATCCAGGCAAGCGCCGTCGACCTGCGGCTGGCAGCGGATGCAATAGGGATCCTGGACGCGCTCGTCGCCTTCCAGATGGCTGTCGCGGATCTGCGAGCCGGCGAGAAGCCCGCGCAGGGCCGTCGCCGCATCGATCTGCCCCTGGTGGCCGCGCAGGATGTGTATCTCTTCGTGGAAGGGCGCGGACGAGCCCATCGCCGCATCGGTGGACAGTGCCCCTGTCACCAGCGCCGCCGCGGATGCCCGATGCGCCCGGAACAATCCCGCCAGCGCCAGCGCCGTCGATACCTGGGTGCCGTTGATGAGGGCCAACCCCTCCTTGGCGGCCAGCACCACCGGCTCCAGCCCGTGCTGCCGCAAGGCGTCGCCGGCCGCCATGTCGACGCCGGCCACCCGCACCCTGCCTTCGCCGATCATCGCGGCGGCCATATGTGCAAGCGGGGCAAGGTCGCCCGATGCACCCACCGAGCCCTGGCCGGGGATGACCGGCAGGATGCCGTGCGCCAGCATGGCCTCGATCAACTCGACGATCTGCGGTCGTACGCCCGACGCGCCCCGCCCGAGGGAGATCAGCTTCGTTGCCATGATCAGTCGCACGATGGGGTCGGGCAATGGCTCGCCGACGCCGCAGCAATGCGACAGGATCAGGTTGCGCTGCAGCGTCGCAACGTCCCCGGCCGCGATGCGTACGCTGGCCAGTTTGCCGAAGCCGGTATTGACGCCATAGACGGCCTCGTCACCGCCGGCGATCTCCGCGATGCGGGCCGCCGCCGCCGCGATGGCCGGCCGGAAGGCGGCATCGAGCGTTACGGGCCCGCTGCCACGATAGATGGATTCCAGGGTCGCCAATGTGACCTTGCCGGGTGTGAGGATAATGCTCATTGCGATGACCCGAGAATGATTGCGTGAAGAGGATTGAAGCCGATGCGGTAGGAAAGTTCGGCGGGATGGTCGATCGACCAGATGGCGATCTCGGCGCGCTTGCCTGCCTGCAGCGTTCCAATTTCGTCCTCCAGCCCCAATGCCCTAGCGGCGTGGCGCGTTACGCCCGCCAGCGTTTCCTCGGGCGTCATGCGGAACAGGGTCGCGCCCATGTTCATGGCCATGAGCAGGGAGGTGAGGGGCGATGTGCCGGGGTTGCAGTCCGTCGCCAGCGCCATGGGCACACCCGCCGCACGCAGGGCGGCCACTGGCGGGGCCTGCGTTTCGCGCAGCGTGTAGTAGGCGCCGGGCAGCATGACCGCCACGGTGCCGGCCCGCTGCATGGCCGCGACGCCGGCATCGTCCAGATATTCGAGATGGTCGGCCGACAGGGCGCCGAAGCCGGCCGCCATCGCTGCGCCGCCGAGATTGGACAATTGCTCCGCATGCAGCTTGACCGGCAGGCCGAGCTGTCTGGCATGCTCGAAAACGCGGGAAACCTCGGCGACGGAAAAGGCGATGCCTTCGCAGAAGGCGTCGACGGCATCGATCAGCCCCTCCGCCGCACCGGCATCCATGCCGGGCAGGACGACGTCCGCGATGTAGTCATCGGCGCGCCCCTTGTACTCGGGCGGCAGGCTGTGCGCGGCAAGCCAGGTGGTCCGCACCCGGACCTGCCTGTCGCGGCCGAGTTGCCGGGCGGCGCGCAGCATGGCGAGCTCGGAGTCGATCGTCAGCCCGTAGCCGGACTTGATCTCGACCGTGCCGACGCCTTCCGCCAGGAGTGCGTCCAGGCGGGTTCTGGCGGCGTCTGCAAGTGCTGCCGCGTCCAGCGCACGCGTGGCCGCTACGGTAGAGACGATGCCGCCGCCGGCCCGGGCGATCTCCTCATAGGATTTCCCCGTCAGCCGCATCTCGAACTCGCGGGCCCGGTCGCCGCCGAAGACCAGATGCGTATGGCAGTCGATCAGGGCCGGCGTCGCGACGCGGCCTTCCTGGCTTTCCGCTGCCACGCCGCGAAAGCGCTCGGGCAGGTCTGCGATCGGACCGGCATAGGCGATGCGGCCGTCCTCCAGCGCCAGCGCGCCGTCCTCCACTGTCCCATAGGGCTCGGGCCCGGCCATGGTACAGAGCGTTAGATCGGTCAGAAGGCGCAGAGCCATGGCTCATCTCCCTGATGTGTCCATTTCACGTGAAACGCTATTATGTATAGACATAAAAAGTCAATCGGGCATAATCCCGGCCTGACGCGATGGAGGCAGCAGATGCGTATCGAAGCCGCAACGGCCCTGACACCGGACGGATGGCGCAACGACATAGTCGTCACGATCGGCGGCGACGGCCGGATCGAAGCCGTCGAGCCGGCTAAGGATCAGCCGTCCGACCTGTCCGTCCCCGTGCTGCTGCCGGCCCTGTCCAATCTGCACAGCCACACGTTCCAGCGTGCCATGGCAGGCCTGACCGAATGGCGGGGGCCGGCCGGACGCGACAGCTTCTGGACCTGGCGCGAATTGATGTACCGCTTTCTCGACGTGCTGACGCCCGACGAGATCGAAGCCATCGCGGCGTTCGCCTTCATGGAGATGCAGGAAGCGGGTTTTTCTGCCGTCGCCGAGTTCCATTATCTGCATCGTGCGCCGGGTGGCGTACCTTACGACAATCGGGCCGAGCTTTCGGAGCGGATCATCGCCGCGGCGGCCGATACCGGCATCGGCCTGACGCTGCTGCCCGTGCTGTACCAGCAGGGCGGCCTGGATGGCCGCCCCTTGGCCGGTGGCCAGCGGCGCTTTTTCAACGATACGGACTCCTTCCTGCGGCTCGTCTGCGCTGCCGAAACGGCGCTCGCCCGCTTGCCGGGCGATGCGGCGCTGGGCATCGCGCCCCATTCGCTGCGGGCGGTATCGGCGGAAAGCCTCGGCGAGGCCGTGGCCCTGCGGGGATCCGGTCCGCTTCACATGCACATCGCCGAGCAGGAACTCGAGATAGAAGAGGTGGTGGCCGCCACGGGCCGGCGTCCGGTGGAGTGGTTGTTCGACAACCACGTCGTGGATGCGCGTTGGTGCCTGATCCACGCGACCCACATGACGCCGGACGAAACGGAGCGGCTGGCGCGCAGCGGCGCGGTGGCCGGCTTGTGCCCGGTAACCGAAGCCAATCTGGGTGACGGCATCTTCAACGGCGTCGATTATCTTTCGGCCGGTGGCCATTTCGGCATAGGCTCCGATTCCAACATCCGCATCTCGACGGGAGAGGAATTGCGACAGCTCGAATATTCCCAGAGGCTGAAGCATCGGGGCCGTGCCGTGCTCGCGGAGCCCGGCGGCTCCGTCGGCCGACGCCTTTACGATATCGCCTTGGCCGGCGGCGCGCAGGCGCTCGGGCGAGACAGCGGAGCCATCGCCCCCGGCAAGTGGGCGGACCTCGTCGCGCTGGATGCCAACGTCCTGTCGGGCTCCCGCAAGGGGGACGGGTTGATCGACGCGTTCGTCTTCACCGCCGACCGGAGCGCCGTAACGGATGTATGGTCGGCCGGGCGCCACAGCGTGCAGGCCGGGCGGCATGTGGCGCGCGCGGCCCTCGCGGCGCGCTACGCCAGGACATTGTCGCGGCTGACCGACCTTTCATGAACGAGCGCGTATCCTTCCGCACCATCAAGGACGAGATCGCCCGGCGCATCGGCGACAAGGTCTGGCCGCCCGGCACGCTCATCCCCGGCGAGGCGGCATTGGCGGACGAGTTCGGCGCGGCGCGGGCCACCGTCAACCGCGCCCTGCAGGAGCTGGCGCGCACGGGCCTTCTGGAGCGCAAGCGCAAGGCCGGCACCCGTGTTGCCCTCAACCCCGTCCGGCAGGCCCGGCTGTCCATTCCCATCGTGGGCGAAGAGATCGCGGCACTGGGCCAGACCTATGATTATGCTTTGCTGACGCGCACCGAGCACGCCGCCGGCCCGGCCGATGCGCGCCGGCTGGGCGTGCCCGTGGGGCGGCCCGTCCTCAGCATCGCATGCCTGCACCGCGCGGATGGGAAACCCTATCAGTACGAGGACAGGCTCATCAGCCTCGATGCAGTCCCGACAGCACGGGACGAAGCCTTCCGTTCCGTCGGCCCCAATGAATGGCTGGTCAACAACGCGCCCTTCTCCTATGCGGAACTCAGCTTCCTGGCCGCTGCCGCAACCGAGGCGGAGGCCGGCTATCTGGCCCTGCCACCCGGCCAGCCGGTGTTCGTCGCAGAGCGGCTGACCTTCATCCTGACGCGGCCGATCACCCATGTGCGGATGGTGCATCCGCAAAGCCATCGGCTGCGCACCATCCTCTGATCATGGCTTGACGGGCGGCATGGCGACGGCCCGGCCGACGAAGTCCGGGCGCTGCAGGTGGGCGCCGCTCCGCATCACGCCGTCCAGCGCCGCCGCCACCGCGGCGGGTGCCGGCGCGGCGCGCTGGCCCGTGACATGAAGCAGCATGTGCTCCGCCGTCGCCAGTGTCGCCCCGGCCTCGTCCGTGATCGCATGCGCAAGGTGCAGCCGCTTTGCGTCATGCCCCAGAAGGAAGGTCTCGACATCGAGGCGCTGGCCGGCGCGCGCCTGACCCAGATGACGCAGATGGCTCTCGACGGTGTAATAGCTGCTTCCGCCCGCCACATAGTCTGCATCGACGCCGATCATCCGCAGGAAAGCGTCCGTCGCCTCGCCGAAGAGCTGGAGATAGCGGTGCTCCGTCATGTGGCCGTTATAGTCGATCCAGGCGGGGCTGACCGTGGCCGACAGCAGTTTCAGACGACCGTCCTCGTCGGGCGCCGGCGATACGCGCGCCTGCAATTCATGCTCGAACTCGGCCAGCAGCCGGCCCGCGCCCCAGCCCCGGCCGCCATCGCCGGCCTTCAGGGATTGCAGAATGCCGACAAGGTTCTCGTCGCGCAGGCGTTCCAGCTCGCGGATGGACAGCCCGCCGGCCTGGGCGTCCGACTGGGCGGCGATCTTGTCGACGAGGGCCGCGTCCATCTCGGGCACGTCGGTCAGCCTGGTCCATGGCCAGGCGAGGCACGGTCCGAACTGCTGGAGGAAATGCCGCATACCCGCTTCGCCCCCGGCGATGCGATAGGTCTGGAAAAGGCCCATCTGTGCCCAGCGCAGGCCGAAGGAATAGCGGATCACGTCATCCAGCGTTTCCACATCGCAGACATCGTCCTTGACGAGCCACAGCGCCTCGCGCCACAGGGCTTCCAGAAGCCGATCGCCGACGAAGGCCTCGATCTCCCGGTGGATGACGACGCCCTTCATGCCGATGGCCTGCAGGGCGGCCTGTGCACGGCCGATGACGGCCTTGTCGGTCTGCCGTCCGCCCACCAGTTCCACCAGCGGAAGCAGATAGACAGGATTGTAGGGATGGGCGACGAACAACCGCTCCGGATGCGCCATTGCGGCCTGCAGGTCGGTGGGCAGGAGGCCCGACGTCGACGATCCGATCATCGCGTCCGGCCGGGCGGCGGCATCGATCTCAGCCAGAACGCCGCGCTTGAGGTCCAGCCGTTCCGGCACGCTTTCCTGTATCCAGTCCGCGGCCGCCACCGCCTCGGCGAGGCTGTCGTGGAAGACGAGGCGGCCGCGCGGCGGCAGCGGCGCGCAAGTCAGCATGGCATAGGCGAGCTCGGCATTGGCCACCACCTCGCCGACGATGCGCTGCGCGTCCGGGTGGGGGTCGAAGACGTCCACGTCGATGCCGGCGAGCAGGAACCGGGCTACCCAGCCCCCGCCGATGACACCGCCGCCGATACAGGCAGCGCGTCCGATCGCCGGGCCCGTCATCGCACGACCCCGCGTTTGGTAAGCTTGAGCCTCTCCCGGACGGCTTGCGGCCCGACGATGCGGGCCCCCATACCCTCCACCACGCGCATGGCAGACTCCACCAGTTCGGCATTGGTGGCGAACCTGTCCTTGCCGAGGCGCAGATTATCCTCCAGTCCGACGCGCACATTGCCGCCGGCAAGTACCGCGGCGGCCGGCCAGGCCATGGCATTGCGGCCAATGGCGAAAGCGGAGAAGGTCCAGCCGGCCGGCAGATTGTTCACCATCGCCAGATAGGTATTGAGGTCGTCGGGCGCGCCCCAGGGAATACCCATGCAGAGCTGAATGAGGACCGGGTCTTCGATCAGGCCCTCCTCTGCCAGTTGCCGCGCGAACCAGAGATGGCCGGTATCGAAGGCCTCGATCTCGGGGCGCACGCCCAGCGCGGTGATCTGTCGGGCCATCTCGCGCAGCGTGCCCGGCGTATTCACCATGACATAGTCGCCGAGGTTGAAGTTCATGGTGCCGCAATCCAGCGTGCAGATCTCCGGCCGGCATTCGGCGATATGGGCGAGCCTTTCCGTGGCCCCGGCCATGTCGGTGCCTGCCTCGTTCACGGGGAGGGGGCGTTCGACGCTTCCGAAGACGAGATCACCGCCCATCCCCGCCGTCAGATTCAGCACGACATCCACATCCGCGTCGCGGATCCGCTCGGTGACTTCGCGGTAGAGTTCGCTGTCGCGGGCGGGCCTGCCCGTTTGCGGGTCGCGGACGTGGCAATGCACGATGGCCGCGCCGGCCTTGGCCGCTTCGATGGCCGATGCGGCGATCTCGGCCGGCGTGACCGGGACATGCGGCGAGCGCCCGGCCGTGTCGCCGGAGCCTGTCACCGCGCAAGTGATGAAGACGTCGCGGTTCATGGAAAGCGGCATCGTCTAACCTTCCGTTGCAGGAAATGCTGGGGAAAGGGTGGACGAGACGTGGATGCCGCATCACACTGCCTGCGAAACCCGTTTGACATTATGCGATGCGATGATCTTCACCGAGACCGACAATACGCTGGACGTTTCCCTCCTGTTGTTTCCGGGCTTTTCCCTGATGTCGCTTGCCACGGCGCTGGATCCGCTGCGGGGCGCAAACCGGGTTCTTGGCCGGGAAGCCTATCGTTGGCGGCTGTTTTCCATGGATGGAACGGCGCCTTGCGCCAGTTGCGGCGTGCCGGTGGCCGTCGAAGGCCGTTTCGATGCCGATGCCTGCGGCCCGCTGCTGGTTCTCGTCGCGGCCTTCGGGGCCGAGCGGCAGGCGACACCCGACACGTTGATGGCGGTACGAAAAGGCGTCCGGCGCGCCGACATGGTGTTCGGCGTCGAGGCCGGCGCCTGGGTGCTTGCGCTGGCCGGCCTTCTGGACGGACGGCGCGCCACGACCCATTGGGAAGACCTGGAAGATTTCGCGGCGCGCTTTCCGCATGTCGAGGTGGTCCCCGACCGGTTCGTCGGCGACGGGGCCATCTACACGACGGGCGGCGCCACGCCGGCGCTCGACCTGATGTTGACGCTGATCCGCGCGCGCAACGGTTATTCCGCAGCGCTCGACGTGGCGAGCCTGTATATCTACGAGGAGATGCGGGCCGCGGGCGATACCCAGCCGGTCGTTTCCCTCGGGCGTATCCGCCGGCACGAGCCGCGCGTCGCCGAGGCGATCCGCATCATGGAGACCCATCTGGACCACCCCCTGACGATGGCCGCCATCGCCCTGCGCGTCGGCCTTTCCACACGCAATCTCGAGCTTCTGTTCCGGCGTATGGTCGAGATGTCGCCGGCGGCCTATTTCCTGAAATTGCGGATCGCGCAGGCCCGCCGCCTGGTGGTGGATACCAATCTGTCGATGGCCGAAATCGCCGACCGCAGCGGCTTCTCGTCCATTTCGGCGTTGTCGCGCGCGTTCCGCCGCCACTACGGGCAAGCACCCTCCGCGGCGCGGAGGGCGCGTGGCTGATCAGCCGCCGAGGCTGGCTTCCACTGCGGCAAGGCCCGGTTGCCCATCCAGCGTGGTCACGCCATCGAGCCATCGAGCGAGCGTCTCGGGATTTTCCCGCAACCATGCCACGGCGGCGGCGTCCGGCTGCATGCCCTTGTCGATGATGTCGCTCATCAACCGGTCTTCCATGGCGACGTCGAAGACGAGGTTGGACAGGAACGCGCCGAGGTTCGGGCAATCGGTGGACAGGCCCTTCCGGGTCACCGTCTGCACCGTGGCTCCGCCGTCATCGGGGCCGAAGACGTCGTTGCCGTCTGCCAGGTAGGCGATGTCGTGATTGAGATTCATCGGGTGCGGCTGCCAGCCGAAGAACAGGACGTCGCCATCCTGGCGTATCCGCGAAGACACTTGCGCCAGCATGGCCTGTTCGCTGGATTCGACCAGGGTGAAATCACCGAGGCCGAACGTATCGTCGGTAATCATTTTCTGGATGGTCTCGTTGGCGCTGCTGCCGGCCTCGATCCCGTAAATCTGCCCTTCCAGCCTGTCCTTGAAGCCGTCGATGTCGGCGTAGGTCTTCAGCCCCGCATCGTAGGTGGACTGCGGGACCGCAAAGCCGATGCGCGCACCCGTCAGGTTGATGGCGGCAACCTCGATGGCGCCGGACTCGATCAGCGGCGTCGCGATCGGCTCCTGCAGCGGCATCCAGTTGCCCAGGAAGATGTCGGTGTCGCCCTGCTCGAGCGCCCGGAAGGTGATTGCCACCGAAAGCACGGACACGTCCGGGCGGTAGCCGAGGGCAGTCAGGAGTTCGTTGGCGACGGCCGTCGTGGCGGTAATGTCCGTCCAGCCGACGTCGGAAAATTTCGGCGCGGTGCAGGTGGCACCGTCGGCGGCCGCCGCCGGCACTGCAAGGATGGACATGGTTGCAAGGATGGCAGGTGTCAGCCGCATCATTCGCACTTCCTTCTTCTGTGCGTCGAAACGCAGATCGCGGGATTTGAAGGCGTATGGTGCGAAAAACTTATAGGCTTTTTCCTGTGCCAGTTGACGCATGGCGCAGGCAAATTGTCTGATTGCGAAAACGCCGCTTCAGTCCGCCGGGCGTTCCAATGCCGAAGCGTCCATCCACATGACCTCGAAGATGTGCCCGTCCAGGTCCTCATAGGATCGGCCGTACATGAAGCCGTAGTCCTGTGTCGGGCTCGGATCGGCAGTACCGCCTGCCTTGACGGCTCGATCGATCGTGGCATCGACGGCATCGCGGCTATCGGCCGACAGTGCAATCAGAACTTCGCTTACCTTACGGGCGTCTGCAATCTCCTTCGGCGTGAAATCACGGAACCGCTCATGTGTCAGCAGCATGATCGATATCGTCTCGGACAGGACCATCATCGCGGCAGTATCATCCGTGAAGCGCGGTTCGTTGCGAGCGCCGACCGCCGCGTAGAACTGCTTGGATTTCGCCAGGTCGCGGACGGGAAGGTTTACGAAGATCATCATTGGCACGGTCGTTCTCCTCCTGGAATATTACGTTGATATCAATCTATAGAGTCCTCGTCAAACAGCGATGCGACAAAAAGGTTCTCACGCGTTTGGCACTTTTTGAAGGGTTCGCCGTTATCAGGTCGATAGTCGGGAACATAAGTCCGACCACAACCAGGAACGCCTGCCGCATGTCCTATCGCATCATGATCGTCGAAGATGAGTTCCTGATTGCCCTGGATCTTGAGGACTTGTTGTCCGATGCAGGCTTCGAGGTCGTTGGAATAGCCAGCGATACGGAAGCCGCCCTGGCCTTGGCGCGTAGCCGGAAGGTGGACGCGGCGATCATGGACGTCAATCTGGCGCGGGGCACCTGCGGGATCAATACGGCACGCCGCCTGCGTGCCGAACTCGACATTCCATCCCTGTTCGTCAGCGCCCAGATCAACGAAAAGCTGAAATCGGTCGCCGCCGATACCAAGCCGCTCGGTTTCGTGACCAAGCCCTATATGCCGGACGAAATCGTCTCCAAGCTGGGCGCCGCCTGACCGCGTGGACAGGCGGCCCGGGCCCTTACAGCTCTGCTGCGACCGCCTCGACGGCATCCCTCGTGGCCTGCGCTATCCGATCCGCTTCATCGCGGGTCAGGCAGAAGGGCGGCGCAAAACCCAATATGTCGCCCTGTGGCATGCCACGCCCGATAACGCCGCGCTCCAGCAAGGCGGCGGCGATGCGCGGACCGACCTTCAGCGCCGGATCGAAGAAAATCCTATCATCCTTGTCGGCGACGAATTCCACGGCGGCCAGCATGCCCTCGCCGCGCACGTCCCCGACCAGCCTGTGGCCGGACACCGCCGCTGACAGCGCCTGGCGCAGGTAGGCACCGGTGTCCCGGGCGTTCGCGATGAGATCCAGCCGGTCTATCAGTTCGAGATTGGCGATGCCCGCCGCCGCACACAGGGGGTGTGCCGAGTAGGTCCAACCATGGCCGAGGACGCCTTTGGCGTCGGAGCCCTGCACCAGCACGTTCCATACCTTGTCGGAAACGATCGTGCCCGACAGCGGCAGGTAGGCGGACGTGAGGCCCTTGGCGATCGTGATCAGGTCGGCCTCGATGCCGTAATGGTCCGATCCGAACATGGAGCCGAGACGGCCGAAACCGGTAACCACTTCGTCCGCTACCAGAAGGATATCGTATTTCTTCAGGACGGCCTGGATCTTCTGCCAGTAGCCGGCGGGCGGCGGCACGATGCCGCCCGTGCCGAGCACCGGCTCGCCGATGAAGGCGGCTACCGTGTCCGGCCCTTCGGCAAGGATCATCTCTTCCAGCGTGTCGGCGCAATGCTGCGAGAACTGCTCCTCGCTCATGGAGCGGTCCTCGCGGCGGAAATAATAGGGCGCCTGCGTGTGCAGGACGGGCGCGCGCGGCAGGTCGAACGCGTCGTGGAAGAGCTGCAGCCCGGTGAGGGAGCCGGTCATCACGCCCGACCCGTGATAGCCGCGCCAGCGCGAGATGATCTTCTTCTTCTCCGGCCGACCCAGCACGTTGTTGTAGTACCAGATCAGCTTGATGTTCGTTTCGTTGGCGTCCGAGCCCGACAGGCCGAAATACACCCTGCTCATGTTGGCGGGGGCGCGGTCCACGATCATCTTCGCAAGGCGAATCGAGGGCTCGGAGCCGTTCCCCGCATAGGCGTGGTAATAGCTGAGCTTGTGGGCCTGCTCCGCGATGGCTTCGGCGATCTCGTGCCGGCCATAGCCGACATTGACGCAGTAGAGGCCCGCGAAGGCGTCGAGGCTCTCGCGGCCGTCGCGGTCGACGATGGTGCAGCCGTGTCCGCCTTCGATGATGCGGTTGGACGTTTCGCCCCGCGCATGCATGCCCATATGCGTCGAGGGATGGAAGAAATGATCACGGTCGTAGGCGTTCAATTCGTTGTCGCGGCTGGCCTGGTCGAGCATCATGGCGATCTCCTGGATCAGATTTCGAAAAGCCTTGTCCTCAGGCGAGGTCGAGGCAGACATATTTGAGGTCGGTGAAAGCCTCCAGGCCGTGCCGTGACCCCTCGCGGCCGAGGCCGGATTGCTTGACGCCGCCAAAGGGCACGGGAGCACCCGTGATCTTGACCCGGTTCACCGCGACCATGCCGTATTCCAGTGCCGCCGACAGGCGCGCGGCACGGGCGCCATCGCGCGTCACGACATAGGCGACGAGCCCGTATTCGCTGTCGTTCGCCCGCTCGATCACCTCCTTCTCCGTGTCGAAGGGGGTGATGGCGGCAACCGGCGCGAAGGTTTCCTCGCGCATGATGAGGGCATCGTCCGGCACGTCCGCGAGAACGGTGGGGGCGAAATGCAGCGGGCCCGGCCGGCCCGCCGTTCCACCGGCCAGAAGGCGTGCCCCGTGCGCCAGTGCGTCGGCGACATGCTCGGCTGCCTTGGCGACCGCACGCGCGTGCATCAGCGGGCCGATGTCGACCCCGGCGTCCAGCCCGTTGCCGACCTTGAGGGCCTCGGTACGGTCCGCGAAACGCTTGACGAAGGCTTCGTATACACCGCGCTGGACATAGATGCGGTTGGCTGCAAGGCAGTCCTGGCCCGATGTCGCGAATTTCGCGTCCATGGCGATATCGACGGCCCGCTCGATCTCCGCATCGTCGAACACGATGAGCGGAGCATGGCCCCCGAGTTCCATCACCAGCCGCTTGACGCCCGGGGCGCATTGCGCGGCGATCATCCGGCCGATTTCGGTGGAGCCGGTGAAGCTGATGGCGCGCAAGCGCGTATCGGCGCACATCGTACCCACGATCGTGGCGGCCTCGCCTGTCAGGACGTTGAACAGACCCGGGGCAAAACCGGCGCGCTCGGCCAGTTCGGCAAGGGCCAGGGCGGAAAGCGGCGTATGGGAGGAGGGGTGGGCAACCACGGTGCAGCCTGCCGCCAGCGCCGCAGCAGCCTTGCGCGTCAGCATCGCGGAAGGAAAATTCCACGGCGTGACGAGGCCGACGGCGCCGACCGGCACCCGCGACAGGCTCATGACGGCGCCGGGAAGATGGCTGGAGACCCCTTCCACCGATATGCGCCTGCCCTCCTCCGCATAGAAGGAAACGAACGAGGCGGCATAGTCGATCTCGCCCAGCGACTCGGCCAGCGGTTTGCCCTGCTCCAGGGTCATGATGAGGGCCAGATCGTCGCGGGCGGCCAGGATGAGGTCGTGCCAGCGCATCAGGGTTGCCGCACGGGCCTGGGGCGCCAGCGCCTGCCACGGCTTCAGGGCCGCCTGCGCGGCGTCGATGGCCCTGGCGGTCGTCTCTGCCCCGAGCGTCGAGACGTGGGCAAGGACGGTCCCGGTAGCCGGGTCGGTGACGGGGAAGGCAGCGCCGGACGGCTCGCGCACCCAGCGGCCGTCGCAATAGGCGTTCTCCCGCAGGAGGCGCTTGTCGGACAGGCGGTCCAGCGCGGCATGGCTCTGGTGTCGGGCGAAACAGGCGCTCATCTCGTCGAATCCCCTTGTAGTGGAAATTCGAGCCTAGGCGGGAGCGCCGTCGTGTTTGGTCTTTTCTGGGGTCCGCCCGCGGAGACAGTCTCTCAAGACCGTCGCCGGGTCAGAGAAAGTCTCTCCGGTCCGCCCGGGGATCAGAAGCTCTTGGAATATTGCAGGAAGCCCGTTCGGTCGGCCACCTGGTCGTAAAGCTTCATGGCGGCACGATTGGTTTCGTGCGTCAGCCAATACACACGCGATGCGCCGGCCTTGGCCGCTTCGGAATAGACGAAATCGATCAGCGTGCGGCCAAGGCTGCGCCCGCGCATGCCCTCGGCGACGAAGAGGTCCTGCAGGTAGCAATAGTCGCCGACGGTCCACGTGGAACGGTGGAAGATGTAGTGGACGAGGCCGAGTGGCTTGTCGTCCTCGAAGGCGAGCACGCCGAACATCGGCTCGGCCGGGTCCAGCAGCCGCGCGAACGTCTTCTCGGAAACGTCCCGTGGAATCTCGACCTTGTAGAATCGCTGGTAGCTCTCCCACAGGGTCAGCCACGCGTCCTTGTCTTCCGGTCGGATCAGTCGGTTCATGTCCATCTCCATTGCGCGTGTGGCAACGACTACTCCTTAGAAGGCCTCAAGGCCAGCAATTCCACCGGTGCGTCGATCTCCTCCTTGACCGTGCGGGTTACGATGTAGGTGAAGTACCGGGCGATTCCGATCTCTCGGGCGAGCCAGCCGTCCACAAGCCGCTGATAGTGGTCGATGCCGGGACTTACCACCTTCAGTATATAGTCGACGCCACCGCCCACCGACCAGCAGGACACGACCTCCGGGGCCTCGCGGATCGCCCGCTCGAAACGGTCGAAATCGGCCTGCCGATGGTTGCCGAGCGTCACTTCCACCAGAACCTCGGCGATCGGCGCGATGGCCCGCATGCGGATCCGCGCCCGGTAGCCCATCACGATGCCCGAGTCCTCCAGCTTCTTCAGCCGGTTCCAGCAGGGCGTCGGCGACAGGCCGACGCGCTCGGCCAGCGCCAGCTTGGTGATCCGGCCGTCGTTCTGGATCTCTTTGAGGATGCGCAGATCCGCCGCGTCGAGCTTCATGCCGCTCCATGCCCTCCAGTCGGTCGAGACTGGCTGTTTAAGCCCAATTGCCGCATTTTCCAATTGTGAATTGTCATGATTTCGGCAAAGGTCGATTCATGACAATGTGGTACATCGACCGGCCTGCCTTAAGGCGGCCCTACTATCAGTCCCTTGCCGATCAGATCGGCCGCGCCATCGGCGATGGGCGGCTGGCGGCGGGCGTGCGCCTGCCGCCCCACAGGGTCATGGCCGACGGGCTGAAGCTGTCCGTCCAGACCGTCAGCCGCGCCTATGAGGAACTCATACGCCGGGGGCTCGTGTCGGGGGAAACGGGGCGCGGCACCTTCGTGCGCGGCGACAAGCCGGAAGGGACCCTGCCCTACATTCCGGAGCGGCTGGGCGAGATCGTCGATCTGTCCATCCTCAAGCCGGTCTGCGAGACGATGCATGTGGAGCGCATGCAGGCTGCCCTGGTGGATCTGGCCGGCAGCCTGCCGCCGTCGACCGTCCTGTCGTTCCGTCCCAATGTCGTGTTCCCGCGCCACAAGGCGGTCGCGGTGGATTGGCTGCGCCGTTGCGGAATGTCCGTGGCGCCGGCCAATATCTGCCTGACCAACGGGGCGACGGCGGGAATGACCATCGCACTCATGAGCGTTGCGGGCGCCGGCGGCGCGGTGGGGACGGAAGCGATCGGCCACCACACGCTGGTTCCGCTGGCCACCTATCTCGGGCTCAAGCTGACGGCGCTGGACATCGACGACGAGGGCATCCTGCCCGACGCGCTCGACGCCGCATGCCGGCACGAGGGCATCCGCGCGGTGTTCCTGCAGCCCTCCGTCATCGGCCCGACCGCGGCGCTGATGGGCGAGGGCCGGCGCGCCGCCATCGCGGCGGTGGCGCGCAGGCACGACATCGCCATCATCGAGAACGACGTTCTCGGGCCCCTGATCGAGGACAGGCCGCCACCCGTTGCCGCCTTCGCTCCCGAGCGGACGCTCTATGTCACCTCCTTCACCAAGACGGTGCTTCCGGGCCTTCGGACGGGATATCTGGCCGTGCCGGACAGGATGCTTTCGGCCGTAATGAACCGGCACCTCGTGACCAACTGGATCGCCACGCCGCTGATAGCCGAGCTTGCCACGCGCTGGGTGGCCGACGGCACCGCCCTCGAGCTGGTGCGCTGGCAGCGGCAGGCCCTGCGACGGCGCCAGGAGGTGGTTGCCGAAATGCTGGCCGGGATTCCCTACAGGGCGCACCGCGAGGGACTGCATCTGTGGCTGCCGCTGGAGACGCCCGAGGCGGAAGAGCTTTTCGTGGCGCAGGCGCGCCTGCGGGGCGTGGCCGTTGCTCCGGGCCGCTCCTTCCAGATGGGTGCGATCCGGCAACCCGCCGTGCGCGTGTCGGTCGGCTCGACCACGGAGGCGGAGTTGCGAACAGGACTGAAGATCATCGCCAATCTCCACCGGTCCGACCCCGAGCCGTTGCTGCTGGCAATCTGAAGCGCCGCGAGACTGAGCGGCGCTTGCATCCAAAATCAGCATCCTCGGCTAAATTGTCATGATTTGATTTTGTCAATTGACATGATTTTGCGGCGGTCCCATCGTTGCGTCACTCGATGGCCTCAATCGGAGGATGCTACGTGTCGTCACCGATCATCCAGTTCGAAAACGTGACCAAGCGCTTCGGCGAGCTGACCGTGCTCGACCGGTTGAACTTCGACGTCCTGCCCGGCGAGAAGATCGCGCTGATCGGTCCGTCCGGCTCGGGCAAGACGACGATCCTGCGCATTCTGATGACGCTGGAAGACCTGACCGACGGCCATATCAAGGTAGACGGGGACCACCTTTTCCATATGGGAAGCGAGGGTGCGCTGAAGCCCGCCGACGAGAAGCACCTGCATCGGATGCGGGCCAAGATCGGTATGGTCTTCCAGCACTTCAACCTGTTTCCGCACAAATGCGTCTGCGAGAACGTCACGTTGGCACCGGTGCTGACACAGGGCGTCAAGCCCGCCGATGCGAAGAAGCGGGCATTGGAACTGCTGGACATGGTGGGCATGGCCGACAAGGCCAAGTCCATGCCGTCGCAGCTGTCCGGCGGGCAGAAGCAGCGGGTCGCGATTGCCCGCGCGCTGGCCCTGAACCCGCGCATCATGCTGTTCGACGAGGTGACGTCCGCGCTCGATCCGGAGCTGGTCGAGGAGGTGCTGAACGTCATGCGCCTTCTCGGACGCGAGACGGACATGACCATGCTGCTCGTGACCCACGAGATGAGCTTTGCCCACGATTTTGCCGACCGTGTCCTGTTTTTCGACAAGGGCCGCATCGTCGAGTCCGGTCCGCCGGACGCCATTTTCACCAACCCGAAGGAGGAGCGCACGCAGGCGTTCCTTCGCAAGGTCGTCGCCGCCGGCCAGCGCGTTTGAGCGCCGGTTGAAAAGTCATCGCATCCTTCGGTGTCGCGGCGTCTCCGCCGCGGCCGGACATGCATCTGCCAACGGAGCCACATTCATGCCGACTGCCAAGATCCGCCGCGCCATCCTCGGTGCATCGCTGGGCGCGCTTGCCCTGTCGGCCCTGCCGGCACAGGCCCAGGAGGCGCTCGACGCCCTGAAGGAGCAGGGCTTTGCCCGCATCGCCATCGCCAACGAGCCGCCTTTCACGGCCGTCAACCCGGACGGGAGCGTATCGGGGGCGGCACCCGATGTCGCCCGGGCCGTCTTCAAGCGGCTTGGCGTCGAGGATGTGGTCGCCTCGATCTCGGAATATGGCGCGATGATCCCCGGCCTGCAGGCGCGGCGCTTCGATGCCGTGACCGCGGGACTGTTCATGAAGCCCGAGCGCTGCGCCGCCGTCGCCTATTCGGAACCGGTCCTGTGCGATGCCGAGGCTTTCCTGCTCAAGGCCGGCAACCCGCATGGCCTGAAATCCTACAAGGACATTGCCGACAACGCCGAACTGCGCATCGGCGCGCCGGGCGGCGGCACCGAAGAGCGCCTGGCCCTCGAGGCCGGCGTGCCGCGCGACCGCGTCATCGTGGTGCCGGACGCGCAAAGCGGCCTGACCATGCTGCAGCAGGGGCGCATCGACGTCTATTCGCTGCCGGTCCTGTCGATCAACGCGCTCGTCAAGCAAGCCAACGATACCAGCCTGGAAGTGGTGGCCCCGGTGGAGGGCGCGCCGGTCTATTGCGACGGCGCCGCCTTCCGCAAGGACCAGACCGAACTGCGCGATGCCTTCGACCGCGAACTCGCGGCCATCAAGGCTTCGGGCGAGTTCGCCCAGATCATCGAGCCCTATGGCTTCTCGGCGCAGGCGGCCATGTCGACGACGCGCGACAAGCTCTGCGCCCAGCAATAAGCCCGGCTGAAGTAGACCCTCGATGGATATGTGGCTCGGCTATCTCCAGCTGATACTGGACGGCGCGGTCGTAACCGTGAAGCTGACGGTCTATGGTTGTCTCTTCGCCCTGATCGTCGCCTTCGTGGCCGGTCTGGGGCGCGTTTCGCAGTACTGGTGGGTGCGGGCGCTGGCCGCCACATATGTCGAGTTCTTTCGCGGCACGTCGATCTTCGTCCAGCTTTTCTGGGCCTATTACGTCCTGCCGCTGATGGGCCTGACCCTGAGCGAGATGCAGGCCGGCGTGCTGGCGCTGGGCCTGAATGTCGGTGCCTATGGCGCGGAGGTGGTGCGCGGCGCCATCCGCGCCATAGGTCGCGAGCAGCGCGAGGCCTGCGTGGCGCTCAACCTGACGCGCTCCCAGGCCATGCGCCACATCATCCTGCCCCAGGCCCTGGTGATCATGCTACCCACCTTCAACAACAACGCTATCGAGCTTCTCAAGGCGACGGCCATCGTGTCGCTGATCTCGCTGGCCGACATGACCTTCCAGGCGCAGGTGGTGCGGGCGCAGACCGGCAATACCGCCGTCCCCTTCATCACCATCCTTATCCTGTACTTCGCGATGGCGTCGGTCATCACCGCCGGAATCCGGTTTCTGGAACGGCGGCTGGCCCGCGGCCTCGACGGCGTGAGGGCCTGACGCGATGGAGTGGGATTGGGATTTCGTCTGGCAGATCATGCCGACCCTGGTCGAGGGCGCGAAGATCACCGTCGTCGCGACGCTGCTCGGCTTCGTGCTGGCCGCCGTGCTCGGCCTGGTCTTCGCCGTTGCGCGGCGGTCTCCGAACCCCTGGCTGGCGCGTCCCGTTTCGCTGGTTGTGGAATTCATCCGCGGCACGCCGCTGCTGGTGCAGCTCTATTTTCTCTTCTACATCCTGCCGGATATCGGCATCACGCTGGCGCCGCTGGTTGCCGGCGTCATCGGCCTCGGGCTGCACTACGCCACCTACACGGCGGAAGTGTACCGCGCCGGCATCGAGAACGTGCCGCGCGGCCAGTGGGAGGCGGCCAAGGCCTGCAACATGACCGGCGGCCAGACCTGGCGCCATATCGTCCTGCCGCAGGCCGTGGCGCCGATGGTTCCGGCGCTGGCCAACTATCTCATCGCCATGTTCAAGGAAACGCCGCTGCTGTCGGCCATCACCGTGCTGGAACTGATGAACCAGGCGCGCTCTATCGCCAACTACAACTATCGCTACATCGAGCCGATCACGCTCGTCGGTGCCTTCTTCCTGGTCATCTCGCTCATCTCGGTCTTCGGCGTCCGCTATCTCGAACGGCGTTATGGAAAGGTCGCCTGACATGTCGTCAACGGTTCGTCTGGCCAAGGCTCCCCTGCGGTTCGATCCACAACCGGTCGACAGGCGGATCGGGCTGATCCTGCTGGCGACGGACCTGACGAGCGAGCCCGATTTCGTGCGTCTGGTGGCGGCGCCCGGGGTGGCCCTGCATGCCGCGCGGATTGCCTATGCCAACCCGACAACGCCCGAGAACCTTGCCGCGGCGGCACCGCGTTTGTCGGAGGCGGCCGCCCTGCTGCTGCCGGACGAGACCCTCGATGCGATCGTCTTCTCATGCACCTCGGCTTCGGTCGTCATCGGCGACGTGGCGGTGGCCGAGGCCATCGCGCGCGGCAAGCCCGGCGTGCCCGTGGTCACGCCACCGCTGGCCGCGGTCCTGGGCCTGGCGGCCCTTGGCGCGCACCGTGTCAGCGTTCTGACACCCTATACGGTCGAGACCAGCGTGCCGATGGCCCGCTACTTCGAGGAGAAGGGGCTGGAGCTCGCGGGCGTTACCTGCCTGGGCCTGACCGATGACCGGCAGATGGCGAGAATAAGCCGGCAAAGCATTATTGAGGCCGCCGTCGCCGCCACGGCGGACGATGCACAGGCGCTGTTCATCTCCTGCACGGCCGTCCGCGCGGCCGGGGTCATCGACGACATCGAAGCGCGGATCGGCCGTCCGGTCGTGACGAGCAACCAGGCCAGCGCCTGGGCCGCTCTCAATCATTGTGGCCTGACGGCCGGCGCGCGGGCCGCCGGCCGGTTGATGCGCCTCCCCATGCCGGAGGCCGCATGATCGCCCTTTCGGATATCGAGGAAGCCCGCCGGCGCATTGCAGGCATCGTGCGGGAGACGCCTGTGGACCAGTCGGAAAGCCTGTCGGAGGGGCTTGGCGTACCGGTGTTCCTGAAGCACGAGCAGCGGCAGATCACCGGCGCCTTCAAGCTGCGTGGGGCGGCCAATGCCGTGGAGCGCCTGTCGGCGGCCGAGCGGGCGTGCGGCGTGGCGGCCGCGTCGACCGGCAATCACGGCCGGGCTCTGGCCTATGCGGCGCGCCGGGCCGGCGCGCGCGCCATCGTCGCGATGTCCAGCCTGGTGCCGATGAACAAGGTCAAGGCGATCTCCGCGCTGGGCGCCGAGGCGCGCATCGTCGGTCGCAGCCAGGACGACGCGCAGCGTGAGGTGGACCGCATGGTCGCCGAGGAGGGGATCGTTTCCCTGCCACCCTTCGACCATCCCGACGTCATCGCCGGCCAGGGGACGATCGGGCTGGAAATCCTGGAGCAGGCGCCGGAGGCCGAGACCGTGCTGGTTCCTTTGTCCGGCGGCGGACTGATCGCCGGTATCGCCTGTGCGATCAAGGTGCTGCGCCCCAGCGTGCGCATCGTCGGCATCTCGATGGAGCGCGGGGCGGCCATGGCGGCCAGTCTTCAGGCCGGCAAGCCGGTCGAGGTCGAGGAACTGCGCACGCTTGCCGACTCGCTCGGTGGCGGGGTGGGCCAAGCGAACCGCTACACTTTCTCCATGGTACGCGATCTGGTCGACGATGTGATCCTTGTCACGGAAGCGGAGATCGCGGCGGGGATACGCCATGCCTATCTCGAAGAGCGCGAAGTCGTGGAGGGTGCCGGTGCCGTCGGCATCGCGGCCCTGATGGCCGGGCGGATACGACCTTCCGGCCCGGTGCTCGCCCTTGTTTCGGGGCGCAATATCGACATGGACCTGCATCGCCGGGTGGTTGCCGGCGCCAGCGGGCTGGGGGACGCGGCCTGATGCCCGACATGCTGATCCTGACCGAGCCGGAATTGCGCAGGCTGGTGCCATTGGACATCGACGCCATCGAAGCGGTGGAACGCGCTTTCCGCGCCCTTGCGGAAGAGGCGGTCGTCATGCCGCCCATCCTGCGCCTGGATCTGGTGGAGCATAAGGGCGAGGTGGACGTGAAAACCGCCTACGTGCCCGGCATCGACGGCTTCGCCATCAAGATCAGCCCGGGCTTTTTCGACAATCCCAAACTGGGACTGCCCAGCGTCAACGGCATGATGGTGCTGCTTTCGGCCCGCACCGGGCTGGTTCAGGCGCTGCTCCTCGACAATGGCTACCTGACCGACATTCGCACGGCAGCGGCCGGCGCGGTGGCGGCGCGCCACCTGGCGCGGGCGGACGCATGCCATGCCACCATCTTCGGCGCCGGCATGCAGGCGCGCCTGCAGTTGCGGGCGCTGGCCATGGTGCGCCCCTTGCGGGGGGCCACGATCTGGGCGCGCGACGAAGCGCGGGCCGAGGCCGCCGCCGCCGAGATGACCGAGGCGATCGGCCTGCCGGTCGAAGCGGCCCGCGACCCGCAGGAGGCGGCGCGGCGCGCCGACATCATCGTCACGACGACGCCGTCGCAGGCGCCGATCCTGCAGCGCGGCTGGGTGCGCCCCGGCACCCATGTCACGGCCATGGGCTCGGATGCCGAACACAAGAACGAAGTGGACCCCACGCTCGTCGCGGCCGCCCACTACGTCGCCGACAGGCTGACGCAGACGCGCATCCTGGGCGAGTTGCATCACGCCATCGCGGCCGGCCTCGTCGCCGGCGACACGCTCTTTCCCGAGCTTGGCCAGGTCGTCGCGGGGCAGGCGCCCGGGCGCCGCGATGCCCACTCCATCACCTTCGCGGACCTCACCGGAACCGGTGTGCAGGATACCGCCATCGCCACGCTGGCCCATGCCCGCGCCATGTCGGCCGGCGCGGGTACGCGCTTTACCAGCTGATCCTCCTTCTCAGGGTGCACCATGACAGAGCCGCAGCTCAATTTTACCCGCGCCGAATATGCCAGCCGTCTCCAGAAGACGCGCAAGGCCATGGCGGCCAAGGGCATCGACCTTCTCTACGTGTCGGACCCGTCCAACATGGCGTGGCTGACCGGCTATGACGGCTGGTCCTTCTACGTGCACCAGGGCGTCATCGTGCCGCCCGAGGGCGAGCCCGTCTGGTACGGGCGCGGCCAGGACGCGAATGGCGCAAAGCGCACGGCATACCTGTCGCACGACAATATCGTCGGCTACGCCGACCATTACGTGCAGTCCACCGAGCGGCATCCGATGGACTACCTGTCCGAGGTGCTGCGGGAACGCGGCTGGGACGGCCTGACGGTCGGCGTCGAGATGGACAATTACTGGTTTTCCGCCGCGGCCTACGCCTCGCTGCGCGCGCATCTGCCGGACGCGCGCTTCGTGGATGCGACGGGGCTCGTCAACTGGCAGCGCGCGGTCAAGAGTCCGCAGGAACTCGACTACATGCGCATCGCGGCGAAGATCGTCGGCGCCATGCACAAGCGGATCGTCGATACGATCGAACCCGGGATGCGCAAATGCGACCTTGTGGCCGAGATCTACGATGCGGGCACCCGTGGCATCGACGGCTTCGGCGGCGATTATCCGGCCATCGTGCCGCTGCTGCCTTCGGGGGCGGATGCCTCCGCGCCGCATCTGACATGGGACGACAGGCCGATGCGGACCGGGGAGGGCACCTTCTTCGAGATCGCCGGCTGCTACAAGCGCTATCACTGCCCGCTCTCGCGCACGGTCTTCCTCGGCAAGCCGACGCAGGCCTTCCTGGATGCGGAAAAGGCGACGCTGGAAGGCATGGAGGCGGGCCTTGCGGCGGCGAGGCCCGGCAACACCTGCGAGGATATCGCCAACGCGTTCTATGCGGTGCTGCGCAAGTACGGAATCGTCAAGGGCAATCGCACCGGCTATCCGATCGGCCTGTCCTATCCGCCGGATTGGGGCGAGCGCACCATGAGCCTTCGCCCCGGCGACAAGACGGTGCTCCAGCCGGGCATGACCTTCCATTTCATGACCGGCCTGTGGCTGGAGGACATGGGGCTGGAAATCACCGAATCCATCGCCATCACGGATACGGGCGTGGAGATCCTGGCGGACGTGCCCCGTCAGCTCTTCATCAAGGACTAGGCCATGCTGATGACGCCAGACCTGCCTCCATCGCCCGTCGTGCCGACCATCGACCTTGCCGCACCGGGGGTGCGGCACGGTTTCCTGCGCCTGCCGTACAGCCGTGACGATTCCGCCTGGGGATCGGTCATGATCCCCATTACCGTCGTGGCCAGCGGCGAGGGGCCGACCGCGCTCCTGACCGGTGGAAACCACGGCGACGAGTACGAGGGGCCCATCGCCCTGTTCGACCTGGCCCGTCGCCTGCGGCCCGAAGAAGTGTCCGGCCGGGTCATCATCGTGCCGGCGATGAACTATCCGGCCTTTCGTGCCGGCACGCGGACCTCTCCCATCGACAGGGGCAACCTCAACCGAACCTTTCCCGGCAGGCCGGACGGCACGGTGACTCAGAAGATCGCCGACTTCTTCCAGCGTCATCTACTGCCGATGGCCGATATCGTCCTGGATTTCCATTCCGGCGGCCGGACCTTGGATTTCGTGCCCTTCGCGGCTGCTCACATCCTGCCCGACAAGGGGCAGGAGGCGGCCAGCTTCGCCGCCGTGGCGGCTTTCGGCGCGCCCTATTCCATGAAGATGCTCGAGATCGACGCCGTCGGCATGTACGACACCGCGGCAGAGGAGCAGGGCAAGATTTTCGTGACCACCGAACTCGGCGGTGGCGGCACGTCGACCGCGAACACGGTGGGAATCGCCCGGCGCGGTGCCGCCAATGTGCTGCGGCATGCCGGCATCCTGTCCGGCGAACCGGAGCCGGCGCCGACGCGCTGGCTCGACATGCCCTCCGGCGACTGTTTCACCTTCGCCGAGCATGACGGGCTGATGGAACCGCTCGTCGATCTGGGAATGCCGGTGGAGCAGGGCGACGTCGTGGCTCGCATCCACAGGGTGGACCGTACGGGGGCGGACGTCGTGGACCTGCGTGCCGGCCTTTCCGGCATCCTCGCGGCACGACATTTTCCGGGCCTCGTGAAAGCAGGAGACTGCGCCGCCGTCGTCGGCACCGTCTGACCCTGCAGGCCAACACGATCCGGAATCCTCTTGCCAAAAACATGAAAGTGTTTATCCACTTTACAGATGGATGGACACGGCGAAGAGGGCACCGATGATCGCATTGTCTCCGACCGCAATACTTTCCGTACTCGTTCCGATCAGCGCCGCAGTGGCGCTGGCCGGGTTTGCCTCGCGTATCCGGGCAGCCGATTACTGGCTTGGCCTGGACTCGATCCGGCGTGGCCATTTCGGCGAACCGGCGTGCGATGACGGTGACCGCGACCTAGTTTAGAAAAGTTCTAAGAAGGGGTTGAAAGAGGAAGCGGACGAAGCTACCTTGTAATCGTTCCAGAATTACAGGAGCGCCGGGTCATGCGCGAGCGTCGATGACCGGCCGGATCGGAGTTACGACAATGGGCCTGATCGCCGCAAAGATCGAACCGAATGCCAAGGAAGAAATCGTCAACGGCCTGACCCAGGCGCTGGCTGAGACGGCAATCGAAACGCTGAAGGCGCAGAACTTCCACTGGAATGTCACGGGCTGGTCCTTCGGGCCGCTGCACGCGCTTTTCCAGGAAATCTACGAGGACCATTTCGAGGCGCAGGACCTTCTGGCCGAGCGCATCAAGGCCTTCGACGCCCATGCCGAAGGGCGCTACTCGGTCTATCTGGACCGCAGCGCAATCGTCGAGCATGACGGCCACACGGACGCCAAGACCATGGTGGAACTGCTTCTGGCCGACCAGGAGACCCTGTCTTCCACCCTGTCCGCCCTGGCGCAGGTTGCCGAGCAACATGGCGACTGGGCCACGAACGATATGGCGACCGGCCGTATCGAGGTTCACGACAAGTTCGCCTGGATGCTTCGGGCCCATCTGAAGTCGACCGCGGCCTGAGCCGCGCCACCCGTCTTCGCATTCAAGGGGCGTCCTGCCGGGACGCCCCTTTTTTATGGCTCAGCGTGCGATGGGGGCTGTCGGCGTAGGCCCGTCATCCGACGAGCCGCGCTCGCGCCACATCGCCGGTATAGCCAGGAGCGAGATGCCGAAGATGGCGATGAGCGTCTTCGTGACCTCGCTGAATTCGGGCGTGCGCAGATCCACATAGATCAGGCCGTAGACGATGATGATGTGCCAGGCATAGACCTGCAGCGAATGTCGGCCGATCAGGCGCAGGAAGGACAGCGTCATCACATAATGCAGGGCATTCGCGATCCACCGCACCGTGGCATTGCGATGCCTGGGCCCGGCAATCGCCAGCCAGGCGACGCCGACGCCGGCGGCGACGAAGTTTGCCAGATAGACAAGGCCGAAGGTCGCGCGGACCTCGAAGGGCATGAAGCTGTGCAGCAGTTCTTCCGACATCAGTCCGTAGCCGGTGGCGACGCGCAGGGGCAGGAAGAACAGGCAGATCACAAGGGCCGCGACGGGCAGGATACTGCGATCGGGGCGGAAGATGCGATCCCAGGCGATCTTCTTCTGAGCCGTCATCGCGCCCATGACAACCCCGGAAAAAAACACGACCTGCCATGCCAGGACGTTGAAATGCGCCCGGATGCCGACCGGGCCGTCGCCGGCCAACGCGCGGTCGAGGGGCCCGGTCAGCACGGTATGCAGGCCCAGCTGCGCGACCAGCCATGCGATGAACGATACGAGGGCGACGACACCCCAGCGCTTGTGAAGGCACAGCCAGAGCGCGAACGGCGAAACGAGCATGTACACGATGTACTGGGGCAGGATGTCCATATAGGTCGGCTGGTAGATCATCAGCATGGCCGAGATTACCCGTACCGGATCGGTGATCGACAGATCGCCCATCCAGGGAGCCCACAACTGTGCCGCCTGCGGAAGCGTGGCGGCCGCCACGAGCAGGATCGCCAGGGCAACGAGAACGTAGACATACAACTGCCGGGCCCGCTTCCAGACTGCCTGAGCGCCAGCCATGAAACCGCCCTTCAGCATCTTCCGGGCGTAGACAAGGCCGACGAGCAGACCCGAAAGGAAAATGAATCCCTGTGCATCCTCAACGAAGGCGAGCTGGTTGTGGTTGAGTTTGACCAGCCAGTACCCGCCCGTGAAGTTGAGATGGTTGATCATCATGAAAACGAGGAAATAGCCTCGTAACCCGTCGATGAACCCGAGCCTGTTCATGTCTCTTCCAAGCCAATTTCAATCCAGGGTTGCGCATCCAAGCGCGGCCAAGTGCCGGAATTAGGGCCTCCAACTTGAAATTCGAGGGATGTCGGCCATCATCGTGCCCTGATTGGCCGCTTCCTGACTTGCCGGATGGCGGCGTAACGTCGCATGACAAGAGTGTGCACACGCAACAACCGATGGAACCGATGGCAAAGCTGAACCGACGGAATTTCCTCTATTCTTCCGCCGCACTCGCTGCCCTCGCGGCGGCGTCCGGCGCCCTGCGCCCCGCCGCCGCGGCGGCCGTCATGGGAGAGCCGTTCGAGTTCTCCTATGAAAAACTCGTGGAACGAGCGCGCGATTCCGCGACCAAACCCTATGAGCCGCCGTACCGGCCGGACCCGGAAGTCGTCCAGAAGATCGACTACGAGCAGCATGGCAAGCTGAAGTTCAAGACGTCGGACGCGCCGTTTGCCGGCAGTGACGGCGCCTACCCGGCCACGTTCTTCCACCTCGGCCAGTTCTTCGGCAAGGCGGTGGCCATGCACGTCGTCGTCAACGGCCAGGCGCGGGAGTTCAAATACTCGCCCGACCTGTTCGAGATGCCCGCCGATTCCCCGGCGCACGATTTGCCCGCCGATTCAGGCTTTGCCGGCTTCCGCCTGCAGGAGTGGAACGGCGCCGAAGACTGGCGCACGCAGGACTGGGTGGCGTTCCTGGGTGCCTCCTACTTCCGCGCCATCGGTGCTTCGGGCCAGTATGGCCTGTCGGCGCGGGGCGTCGTCATCAACGCCGCCGTGCCCGGCGTGAACGAGGAATTCCCCGATTTCACCGAGTTCTACATCGACGAGGCGCAGGATCCGGCGCAGCCTGTCGTGGTCTGCGCCTTCCTCAACGGGCCCAGCATCACCGGCGCCTTCCGCTTCTACCTGACGCGCGGCCTCGATCGGCGGCAGGGCGTCGAGATGGATGTGGAGGCGGCGCTTTTCCTGCGCGAGGACATCCAGCGTCTCGGGCTGATGCCGCTGACATCCATGTTCTGGTATGGTGAATACGGACGCGAGCGCCTCAACGACTGGCGGCCCGAAGTGCACGATTCGGACGGTCTCGCCTTGTGGATGAGCAATGGGGAGCGCCTCTGGCGGCCGCTCAACAATCCGCCCTTCACCACGGTATCGTCCTTCAGCGACACCGATCCGCGCGGCTACGGCCTTCTGCAGCGGGACCGGAATTTCGACCACTACCAGGACGGCGTCATGTACGACCGGCGTCCAAGCCTGTGGGTGGAGCCGGTCGAGCCGCTGGGCGCCGGGCGGGTCGAACTGCTGGAGATTCCCACCGACGACGAGATCCACGACAATGTCGGGGCGTTCTGGGTTCCGGACGCGCCGGCGACGAAGGGTTCGGAGTACAAGCTTCATTACCGCCTGTTCTGGAAGGACAACGAGCCGCACCCGGCCGAGAATGTCGCCCAGACCATCGCGACGCGTATCGGCCGCGGCGGTGAGCCGGGCAAGCCCCGGCCGGACAACGTCTTCAAGTTCGCGGTCGAGTTCGACCGTCCCGCCGTCATGACCCAGATTCCCTACGGTGTCTTCCCGGACGTCAGTGTCACCACCTCCAGCGGCACCGTCGTCCGTCCGTTCGCCGAACCGGTGCCCAACGGCAATGTCTGGCGCGCGACCTTCGATCTCGAGATCGAGCCCGACAAGATCGCGGAATTGCGCATGTTCATGGCGCTGAACGGCAAGCCGCTGACGGAGACGTGGCTTTACCAGTTCGACCGGCGCAATCTCGTATCGCTTGGCTGATCGCCCAAGGACGGAGATGAACAGGAGGGGCGGCGCTGCCGCCCCTTGTCGTTTCTGCACGCAGCAGGGCCGCAGTCGCACAGATATTCAGCAACGTTAGGACATTCTTAAGTATGTTGTCCCAACTGTGGCCGGATTTGTTGACTTTTTGCAACGCAGCAGCCCTGCGAGCCTCTTTCTGATCATTGTGATTTGCGCTGCAGCAAAAGCGCGGCCATGTTCGCCTCATCAACCACTGATGAGTGATGTGAGCTTTGCCAACGCAGACTGCACGTTTGCGGGCCGTCTCGCGTACGCGCCCGTTTCTGGCAACGATCCTGTCCATGGGTTTTCTCATGGCGGCGCCGGCCGTGCCGGCGCGTGCCCAGGAGACGAGCGACCAGAAGGAAATTTCCGGGCTTGTCGGCGCACAGGTGGACATCGGCCGCCGTTTTGCGCGCGTGCAGTCGCGGCGGCTGCATGAGCGCATGGAAGTCCTGCGCGATGCCACCGACCGCCAGACGAGCGGATATTCCATCCGGATCGGCGCGTCGGATGGACCGGCCGAGGAAACCGCGCTCGAGCGCGAGTGGCGCGAACTGGAATCGGAGTTGCCGGCAGCCTACCGTGTCGACGAGACACCCTGGCGCGGGGACCGGCCCGACGAAATGCAGGCCCGGCGCCGTTTCACCGATGAGGGGCATGCGCTGTGGTCCGCGGGCTCCGTCGATTTCGGACGACGCACCAACGGCATGATCGATCTGGACAGGACCAGCGTCGGGATCGCCTCGGGCTTCGATGCGGAACTGTCGAAACAGGCAAGGCTGGGAATGGGCCTGAGCTTCGACCGCGCGATCGGCGAAGCGGGATCGTTCGGAACGCGCGCGCGGGGTCTGGGGCTCGGCGCCGCCCTGTACGGCAGCTACAATCCAACCTCGTCCACCTTCGTCGACGTGGCGGCCGGCGGCTCGTGGCTGGATTTTTCCAATGCCCGTTACGCCGTGCAGGCGGACGTCCTCGACTATGGCTCGCGCGCTGCCGCGCAAGGCTTCGGCTCCATATCGGCCGGCTACGAGCTGCGCGATGACGGGTTCCTGCTGTCGCCCTATGGACGGTTCGAAGTGTCGCACACCCGGTTCGACCCGATGCACCAGCGGATCGGCGAAACCGACGTGACGCTCGGCGAGCAGACGGTCGACAGCGTGCTGGCCATTCTGGCGGTGCGTGGCGAATACAGGATCGAGTTGCCCAAACTCGTCATCAAGCCGGGCGCGCGTGCCGAACTGACGCACGAGGTTTCCGGTGCCAGCCGGGTTTCCCCGATGGCCGGGGGAGGGTTGAGCCTGCCGGACTTCGCATCGGCGGGTATCGGCCGCGAGCAGCTGACGGTTGCGCCCGGCATCAAGGCCGAATTCGGCGACGAATGGTCGGCCGGGCTGGAGTACCGCAATGTCCTCAACAACGATGGACGGGACGAGACGATCAGCTTCCGGATCGGCCATTCGTTCTAAGTCGTTGCCTGCCCCTTAACGGGGCAGGGCATAGGCGATCACGTCGTCCCCGCGCCTGGTGCCGAGCGAGCCGTGGCCGCCGGCAACCACCAGAAGATACTGCCGGCCGTCGGCGCCGGTGTAGGTCATCGGCGTTGCCTGACCGCCCGCCGGCAGCCTGTCCTTCCAGATCTCGGCGCCGGTCGTCAAATCATAGGCGCGGATATAGTCGTCGATCGTGCCGGACAGGAACGCCACGCCGCCCGCAGTCACCATCGGACCACCAAGGCTCGGCACGCCGAGACGCAGCGGCAGCGGAACGGGCGAGGCATCGCGGACCGTACCGTTCTTGTGCTGCCAGATCACCTTGCCGGTGCGCAGGTCGGCTGCGGCGACGTAACCCCAGGGCGGCGACTGGCACGGAATGCCGAGCTTCGACAGGAAGGGACCCATCTGCACGGCGAAGGGGCCGCCGAAATTCTCGTTCAAGGCCGGCAAGGCGCCAGCGGGCGGCTGCGCGTTGACGACCAGGGACGTATCGTCCTGGCGGCGGAACAGCTGCGAGGTGAATGCCAGATAGGCGGGCGTGGCGAAGACCACCTGGCGAACCGGGTCGACCGCGATGCTGCCCCAGTTGAACACGCCGAAATTGCCCGGATAGACCAGCGTCCCCTGTTCCGAAGGCGGCGTGAAGCGGCCTTCATAGCGCAGCTTATGGAAGGCGATGCGGCAGAGGAGCTGGTCGAAGGGCGTTGCGCCCCACATGTCCTTTTCGGTCAGCGGCGGCGGATCGAAGGACATGGCCGAGACCGGCTGCGTCGGCGCGGTGAAATCGCCCTCGGAGGCACCCTGCGGTGCCGGCCGTTCCGTCACCGGCAGGATCGGCTCGCCGGTGCGCCGGTCGAGCACGAAGATTTCTCCCTGCTTGGTGGGCTGCACGAGGGCGGGCACGAGGGTGCCGTCCACCGCAATGTCAACCAGGGTCGGTTGCGAAGGGACGTCATAATCCCACAAGTCATGATGCACGGTCTGGAACACCCAGCGTACCGCGCCGGTGGCGACGTCGAGCGCCACGACGGAGGACGAGTATCTCTCCACCGATTCGCTGCGATTGCCGCCCCACTGGTCCGGCGGCTGGTTGCCGAGCGGCACGTAGACGAGGCCGAGTTCCTCGTCGAGGCTGGAGATGGACCAGCTATTGGGCGAGTTCGGCGTATAGGTCTGGCCGGGCGAAAGCGGCCCGGTGTCGTCCGGGTTGCCGCTGTCCCAGTTCCAGAGGAGCTCGCCGCTGGCGATGTCAAAGGCGCGGATGACGCCGGAAGGCTCCGTCGTCGACACGTTGTCGAGGACGGTGCCGCCGACGATGATCCTGTCCCCTGCCACGATGACGGGCGATGTAGAGTAGTAGGAGCCCGGATTGACGTTCGGCATGTTGCGCCACAGGTCGATCTGGCCGTCGCCGCCTCCGAAGTTGGAGCAGACGGAGCCGTCCTCGGGGTTGACGGCAATGACCCGGCCATCCGCTGTCGGCATGAACAGCTTGGCATCGCAGGCCGAGGCGGGGACTTGCCCGTCTATCGCCACCGGCAGGTCCGGCAAGGGCCGCTCGGCCGTCGCGCCGTCGACCGGCGCACGCGTGGCGCCCTCGTCCGCGGCCTCGCCCTGCGGGTGCAGGGTCTGTACGGCTTGCGCCGGCAGGGGCGTCTGGGCCGGCTGCTGTGCGGCCGCCGCTCCGGCGGGCGTACCGGACGGCGGCTGATAGGACAGGCCACGGCAGGTAAGATGCTGGAGCGCCAGTTCGCCGCGGATCTGCGGATCGTAGCGCCAGATTTCGTCGCCCGTGGTTGCGTTCAGCGCGATGACCGATTGATGCGGCGTGCAGAGATACAGCCTTTCCCCGATCTTCAGGGGCGTCACCTGGAAGGTGGTTTCCTCCGGATCGCCCGGTTCGCTGATGTCGCCCGTCTTGTAATGCCAGGCCACTGCCAGGTCGGAGACGTTTTCCGGCGTGATATCGGTCAGCGGGGAATAGCGCTGCCCCTGCTTGGTGCGGCCATAGGAATGCCATTCGCCCGGCGGGACGCCAAGGTCGTCGGGGGCCTGCGCCACGGCGCCGCCCACTTCGCCGACTACGCTGTGCCGGTCGGTGAACCAGGAGGCGACGGCGGCCACCAGTGCGACGCCCAGCGACAGGCTGAGCGCCAGGCCATTGCCACGGAACGCGGAGGCGTGCCCCGGTACGCCGTCCAGCGCCTGCGGCAGGGTCTGCAGCCCGAGGCGCCTTGTAATGGGGGGAAGCAGCAGCAGGAAGCCGAGCACCACGATCAGGCCGCCCCGCGCCGCCAGCGGCCACCAGTCCAGTCCGACCTCCCAGAGCGCCCAGACAAGCGTTCCCATGACGATGAGGGCGTACACGGCGAGCGCCCCCGGCTGGCGGCGGTGCAGCAGGATCGCGGTCAAGAGGAAGCCAATGGCGAGCGCAAGGTAATACCAGGATCCGCCGACCGCGATCAGCCAGATGCCGCCGACTGCAAGGGCGAGGCCGATAAGCCCTGCGATGGCGGCTGCGAAAGTCGTGGTCCTGCTTGTACGGATGGCTGCCATCGTGTTCCCCTCGAAGTCAGGATGCGGACATGTCGCATCTGCGAGAGAGGTCAAGTGCGCCAGGCGCTTCCACAGCATGGGTGGATGCTCTAGATCTCGGACACCGATGTCCGCACAGCGAGGTTCCTGCGTGTCGCCGCAGTCAAGCACCATGCCCTTCGGCGCATTCCACAGGCACGGCTTCGTACGGGTCGGGGCGGCGACGCCGCGCGTGGCGCTGGCCGATCCGCTGGTAAATGCCCGCTCGACCCTGCAGCTTGCCAGCAAGGCCGCCGATGAAGGCGCCGACCTCGTCGTTTTCCCCGAACTCGGGCTTTCCGGCTATTCGATCGACGACCTGCACATGCAGGACGGCTTGCTGAACGCCGTCGAGGACGCCGTTGCCGCGGTGGTTGAGGGCACACAAGACCTGTCACCCGTGCTCCTGGTCGGCGCACCGTTGCGCCGCAATGGCCGTCTCTACAATTGCGCGGTGGTGATCTCGCGTGGGCGTATCCTCGGCGTCGTGCCGAAATCCTACCTTCCCAATTACCGGGAATATTACGAAAAGCGCTGGTTCGCGCCCGGCATCGGCCTTGCCGGACTGTCCGTCGAACTGGCCGGGCAGGACGTGCCCTTCGGGCCGGACCTTCTTTTCGCCGCCACCGATCTTGCCGACTTCGTCTTCCATGTCGAGATCTGCGAGGATTACTGGGCACCCACGCCGCCATCCACCGTGGGCGCGCTTGCGGGCGCAAACGTGCTTTGCAACCTGTCGGCCTCGAACATCACGGTGGGCAAGTCGGCCGAGCGGCATCTTCTGGCGGCATCGCAGTCCATGCGGTGCATGGCCGCCTATGTCTACGCGGCGGCGGGCGCTGGCGAAAGCACCAACGATGTCGCCTGGGACGGGCAGGGCATGGTGCACGAACTCGGCGATCTCCTGGCGGAATCGGAGCGGTTCTCCCTGGAAGGGAGCCTCGTGCTGGCCGATGTCGATCTTGCTCGCATCCGCCAGGAACGCCTGCGCAACGGCACGTTCAACGATGCGGTCCGGGCAGCGGGCGATCCGGAGATTGCGTTCAGGCGCGTCGCCTTCGCCCATGCGCCGCACGGGCGAAGGATGGCGCTCAAGCGCGCCATCCGCCGCTTTCCCTTTGTTCCCAACCGGCCGGAACAGCTCGACCAGGATTGCTACGAGGCCTTCAATATCCAGGTGCACGGGCTGATCCGGCGTTTCGAATCGACACAGGGCGACACCATGGTGATCGGCGTGTCGGGCGGGCTGGACTCCACCCATGCGCTGATCGTCGCGGCCAAGGCCTGCGACCGGATGGGCCTGCCGCGCGAGCGGATCCTGGGCTTCACCATGCCCGGTTTTGCGACGGGCGAGGCCACCAAGGCCAATGCGTGGCGGCTGATGCAGGCTCTCGGCGTGACCGGTGAAGAGATCGACATCCGCCCGGCCGCGCGGCAGATGCTGGCCGATATGGGCCACCCGTTCGCCGCCGGCGAGCCGGCCTATGACGTGACGTTCGAAAATGTCCAGGCGGGCCTGCGGACGGATTATCTGTTCCGCCTCGCCAACCAGCGCCGCGGCTTCGTGATCGGCACGGGCGACCTGTCGGAAATCGCGCTCGGGTGGAGCACCTATGGCGTCGGCGACCAGATGAGCCATTACGCCGTCAATCCCGGCGTCCCCAAGACGCTGATCCAGCATCTGATCCGCTGGTGCATCGCCAGCGGCCAGTTCGACGCGGAGGCCGATGCCGTGCTGGCGGATATTCTCGATACCGAGATTTCGCCCGAGCTGGTGCCGGCGGATGCGGCGGGGCGCATGCAGAGCACGGAGGACCGGATCGGGCCCTACGCGCTGCACGATTTCTTCCTGTACCATATCATGCGCTGCGGGCAGGCTCCGTCGAAGGTCGCGTTTCTGGCGCTCGAGGCCTGGGGCGATGCCGAGGCCGGGCAATGGCCGGCCAATTTCCCGGCCGAGGCGCGGCGCGCTTACGATCTGCCGACCATCGCCCGGTGGCTCGAAAGTTTCCTGCTCCGCTTTTTCCAGACAAGCCAGTTCAAGCGGACGGCGATGCCGAACGGGCCGAAAGTGTCGTCCAGCGGCGCCCTGTCACCACGCGGGGACTGGCGCGCGCCTTCCGATGCAAAGGCAACGGCCTTCATTGCCGAGTTGCGCGCCGCCCTCGATCAGGCCGGCTGAGCGCCGGGGGAGTTCTTCCGGCCGTTGGCAGCGCCGCCGGTGCGCAGGCTGGCGAAACTCGCCCGCAGATCGCTGAGGCGATGGTCCATCTGGTGCTTCTGCTCCGGCGTCAACGCCAGATAGAAAACATGGACGCGCGCCTCGATTGGGGCGATGCCCGGATGCTTCATCTGCAAAAGATCGGAACTGCGCGCGTAATCCTCGTGCGTCTTCTGGAACAGAAGCGCGATCAGCCCGATGCACAGCGGAAACCAGGCGTCGAAACGGCTGCCCTGCGAGGCGAGGCAGGCGACGGCTGCGCCGATCATGAGAAGCGACAGGACGATATAGACCGAGAATTGCTGCACGATCAGCGCGATCTGCATGCGCGTCGGATCGCGTTCGCGCAGCCGCGCGGCAAGACTGGCGCCCTTGGCGATCTCGCGGTTCGCCTTGATCCAGGCGAAGGACGACACCGTACGGGCCAGCGTCTTGATGGCGAGCGACACGAGCGCTGCGCCGGCAAGCGCGCCGATGATGTTGAGCATCAGGGAAGTCAGTGGCGATTCGATGAGGGAACTCAGCCCATCGGCAGCTTGCGACATGTCATCAGCCTGTATTCCACGCGTCCCTGTGGTTGCATGAACCGCGCAATCGGGATCATTTCAAGGCAAGGCGGTCAGCGCTCGTTCGACTTCCATGCGCCCAGAAGCCGCGGCAGGTCTCCGAAGCGTGCAACAGCGCTGTAAACGGCGACGGCGATCAGCACGAAGAACACCGTCACGCTGGCCATGACGGGCGTATAACCGTAGCGCAGCGCGTTGAAGATCTTGATCGGGATCGTCTCGAGCGTGAAACCGACGGTCATGTAGGCGACGATGTATTCGTTGAGCGACAGGACGAAGGCGAAGGCGAAGCCTGAGATCAGATACGGCGCGATCATCGGCAGCACGATGGTGGACAGGACGGTGCGCTCGTTCGCCCCCATGGATCTCGATGCCTCCACCATCTCCTTGTCGATCGTCGCAAAGCCGAGCGTCAGCGTGACGAGCGGCAGCGAGGTGAAGAAGATTGCGTGGCTGATCACCACCGTGAAGTGCCGGCCGTAGAAGCCGGCCGTGATCCAGAAGGACAGGGCGCCGAGTGCGGTGATGACGGGTGGCAGCACGAAGGGCGAAACACCCAGTAGTTGTATCAGGCGGCCTAGGCGCGTGGTGCGACGCCAGAGGGCGTAGGCGATGGGAAGCGCGATCAGCACACTCAACGCCGCGGCCAGCGCCGCAACGGTGACGGAGGCCGTCAGCGCCGCGCGCCAGCCATCGTCGGTGAAGATGTCGCCATACCAGCGCAGCGACAGGCCCTGCGGTGGAAAGGTCAGCGTGCGCTTTTCGTTCAACGACACGCCGGCAATGACGACGAGGGGCGCCGCCATGAACAGGCCGACGGCGATGAACAGCAGGCGATTGGCCAAGCCCCTCATCTGGCGACCCCGCGTCCGCGCCCGATGGCCGCCGTCAGCGAGACGAGGGCGATGCTGGTTATGACGAGGAAGACGGCCATCGCCGCCGCGAAGGGCATGTTGGACTGGTAGATCGCCTGGTCGGTGATGAAGACCGACAGCGTCCAGTGCTGGGGACGCCCAAGGAGCTGCGGCAGCAGGTAACTGCCCAGCGCGAAGACGAAGATGAGGATGAAGGTGGCGACGATGGCGGGCCGCAGGGCGGGAAGCACGACCGTCAGGAAGGCGCGTACGGGCGTCGCCCCCATGGTCTGCGCCGATTCGGCGAGCGATGGGTCGAGCCGCGAGAAGGCGGGATAGAGAACCAGGACGGCGTAGGGAAATGCCTGATACGTCATGCCGAGCAGCACCGCGACGAAACCGGGCGAATAGGCCGTGGGCGTATCGGCCAGGCCCAGGAACACGAACAGGTTGGAGATGCCGGCCGTTCGCGACAGGAGCGTCGACCAGGCGAAGCCGATAATGACTTCCGATAGCGACAGCACGGCCAGCAGCGCAACGAGCCACGGCACCTGCCTCCGGCGCGGGAGGCGCGTCAGCGCCCGTGTGAAGGGAACGCCGATGGCGATGCTCAGGGCGGCGACAAGCGCGGAAAGGCCCAGCGAGAACGCGAGAATGCGTCCGAAGAACAGGGTGAAGAAGCGCTGGTAATGCTCCAGCGTCAGGCTGGGCTCGTAGAAGCCGCCCTGTGCACGCTCGAACAGCGAGACGGAGATCATCGTGGCGAAGGGCACGATGAAGAAGGCGATCAGCATCGCCGCCGGAAAAATCAGCGGAAGGTTGTCGCGCAGCGGACCGCTGCCGGCGGCGCCTGCCCGCATCAGGCGCCTGCCGCCGGGAAGAAGGTGGGGCTGTCCGGCCGCACGCCGAGCGAGATCGTGTCACCCACCGAGGGGTGAAAGCCGGCGGGGGCGAGCGCCACGACGCGTTGCCCTGCGGCGGTCAGGTGGATTTCCACGCTGGAGCCGATGTCGCGGACGAAGTCCACCGTCGCGGCAACCTGCCCCTGGCCTTCGGCATGCAGGAGGATGTCTTCCGGCCGGATGGAGGCGGTGCCCGCCGCGCGCTGGCCGACGTCGATGCCCAGCATGCGGGCGCCACCGGGACCGCTTTCCACGGTGACGATGTTCGTCTGTCCGATGAAGTCCGCGACGAAGGGCGTGGCGGGGTGGCGATAGACCTCTACCGGCGGGGCCGCCTGCTGCACCCGGCCCGCCTGCATCACCACGATGCGGTCGGCCATGGTCATCGCTTCGCGCTGGTCGTGGGTCACGACGATGGTGGTGATGCCCAGCCGCTGCTGGAGTTGCCGAAGCTCGACCTGCATCGCCTCGCGAAGCTTGGCATCGAGTGCCGAAAGCGGTTCGTCCAGCAGGAACAGGCGCGGCGAGACGGCAAGCGCGCGGGCGATGGCGACGCGCTGGCGCTGCCCGCCCGAAAGCTGCGTGATCGCCCGGCCGGCGACGCCCGGCAACCGGACGAGATCCAGAAGCTCGGCCACGCGCCGGTCCCGGTCGGCCCTGCCGACGCCGCGGATGGCCAGCGGATAGGCGATGTTGTCGCCAACCGACAGATGCGGGAACAAGGCGAGTGACTGGAACACCATGCCGATGTCGCGCTGGTGGACGGGCAGGCGGGTCATGTCCCGCCCATCGAAGACGATGGCGCCTTCGCTGGGCGTCTCCAGGCCGGCGATCATGCGCAGGAGCGTCGTCTTGCCGCAGCCCGAAGGGCCGAGCAGGCAGACGAAGCTGCCCGGCTCGACCGTCAGGTCCACGCCGTCGACTGCGGTGACGCTGTCGTAGCGGCGCGTCAGGTTGGTGATGACAAGGCCGCTCATCAGCTTACGATCAGTTCCGTCCACTTCTGGTTCACCCAGTCTGCCTTGTCGACATAGAGCTCGTAGCGCGGGACGATCGGGTCGATGGTCGACGACACCGCGTTGAACTCCTCGTCGGTCAGGTCCAGAAGCTCGCGGCGGATGATCGGGGCGGTGCCGATCTGCCGCGCCATGAGCGCCTGTATCTCCGGCGTGGTGGTGAAGTTCATGAATTCATGCGCTTCGTCCACCTTTTCCGAGGCGCTGGAAATGGCCCAGGAACCCGAATCCGAGATGCCGCCCTCCTTCGGGAACGTCGAGCGGACCGGGAAGCCTTCCTTGGCGGCAAGGCCGGTGACGTCGTGATAATACTGTCCCATCGGGATTTCGCCGGATTTCAGCGCCTGCTCGAACTGAGCTTCGTCGCGGTACCAAAGCTGCACGTTCGGCTTCAACTCGGCCAGCTTCTGCATCACCTCCAGGACGCCCTCGTCGGTGGCGAGCTTGTCGGTGCCGCCGAAGAAGGTCTTGGCCGTCACCTCGAGCAGGAAGCTGTTGGATGCGAGCGCCAGCAGGCCGAGCTTGCCCTCGTTCGACGGGTCCCAAAGGAAGGCCCAGCTTTCCGGGGCCTCCGGGTAGGATTCCGTGTTGGAGACGAGCGTGATGTACCACGACACGGCACCCACCCCGGCTACCCGGTCATCCGGATAAGCGGCGACGAAGGGCGGTAGAATCTCGTTGAATCGCTCGATCCGGGCGGTATCCACCGGCGTCCAGAGCTCCGTTGCGATGCCCTTGCGCAGCGCCGTCTGCGACATCATCGAAACGTCGGCCGGCGCCATGCCGGCGCGCGCGGCCTGCTGCAGCTGTACCAGCCAGGCCTCGCCCGTCGGCTCGGCGATCGATTCCACCTCGATGCCGGTGGCTTCGGTGAATGCCGGGAAGATGTGCTCGTCGAAGGAATCCTTGAAGTACCCGCCATAGACGCCGACCTTCAGCGAGCGGTCCTGAGCGCGCACGATGGAGGGCATGGCAAGGCTGGCGGCCGCCGCCGCGGAGCCTGCCATCAGGCTGCGGCGCGTCAGGGAAAAGGGCTTCGTCATCCGATGGTCTCCTTTTTGGCGGCGAGCGCCGGGGTGAAGGGCATGAGGCTCAGTATCTCGAACAGCATCTGAGCGCCGGCATGGGCCGTATTGGTGGTGGCATCGTACTGAGGCGCCACTTCGACGACGTCGCCGCCGACAAAGTCGAGGCCCGCCAGCCCGCGCAGGATCGCTTGCGCTTCGCGCGTGGTCAGGCCGCCGATCTCGGGCGTGCCCGTGCCCGGCGCGAAGGCGGGATCCAGGCTGTCGATGTCGAAGGACAGGTAGACCGGCCCTTCGCCGGCGATCGCCCGCGCCCTTTGCACGATGGCATCGGTACCCAGCGCCTGCACCTCCTCGGCATGGATGACGCTCATGCCCGACGCGTAGGAAAACTCCCACAGATATTCGGACGCGCCCCGGATGCCGATCTGGATCGTACGCGCGGGGTCCAGAACGCCATCCAGGACCGCCTGCCGGAAGGGCCCGCCATGGTGGAACCGGCAATTGTCGAAGGGGCCGGACGTGTCGCAATGCGCGTCTATATGGATCATGCCCACGGGGCGGTCCCGGCCGATGGCGCGCAGGATCGGCAGCGAGATCGAGTGATCGCCGCCGACCGACAGCGGGATGACGCCCGCTGCAACGATCTTGCCGATGGTCGCCTCGATATCCTCGTGCGAGCCCGCAAGGTCGAAGCGCGAGCGGAAGGGTATGTCGCCCACATCGGCAACCGCCAGCTCGCGCGCCGGCATGGTACGCAGGACGTGGTTGTACGGGCCGACGCGCTCCATCGCGCGGATGGCGCGCGGGCCGAAGCGGCAACCGTTGCGGTTGGTGATGCCCAGATCCATCGGAACGCCGATCATCGCGACATCCAGCCCGGTCAGGTCGGGACCGGTCCAGTCCACCGGCCGGAACGGCACGTCCAGAAGGGTCGGCATGCCGGCATAGGGCGCCTGCCGGGTGCCCCCGGCATCGATGACCTGCCGCGCCATCGCCGCGAAATGCGGATCGTGGATGACGCTTTCGTTGGCACCGCCGAAACGCTGCCGAAGATCGTCCAGCTTCAAGTCGTTCGCGCTCATGTCGCGCCCTCCAGTGGTCCGTCCATGCCATGCGCCGCCAGGCGTGCCGCGAAGGCGGCGATGCCGGTATCGTCGACATTGGCGAATGCAATGCGCAGATAGCCGTCCTGGCCGGGGCCGAAATAGCTGCCCGGCAAGGTCAGAAGGCCCAGGCTCTGCGCCAGGAACCGCGAGACGGAGCGGGCATCCCTGCCGCCGTATGGATGGCGCACATAGGCGAAATAGGCGCCGGCCTGCACGATATCCCAACCCTTGGCCGCCGCCATGGCGTTGCGGAACGTGCCGGCCCTGTCCCGGATCTCCCGTGATTTGCCGGCACGCCACTCGGCCGTGCCTGCGATGCTGGGCGCAAGCGCCGCCTGGCTGGGACGGGGCGGGCAGATCTGCACGCAGTCCAGAACCTTTTCGGCCTCTGCCAGAACGCCCGGTCCCGCTGTTATGGCTCCGAGCCGGTGGCCGGGAATGGCGTAGGATTTCGAGAACGAGTACAGCGCGATCAGCGTGTCCTGCCAGTCCGGACGACCGAAAAGACCGTGCGGCGCGCCGCCGTCCGGCTTGAGGAAATCGCGGTAGGTCTCGTCGAGGATCAGGTACAGGCCGCGACGGCGGCACAGCTCGAACAGGGCTTCGATACGCTCGGGTGGGCAGACGGCCCCTGTCGGGTTGTTCGGCGTAACGAGGACCAGCGCCCGGCTGGACGGCAGGATGGCTGCCTCGACGGCCTCGACCGTCGGGATGAAGCCATCCATGGCCTGCGTCTCGACGGGGGTGGGAGCGATGCCGAGCATCGCCAGCGTCATCTGGTGGTTGAAGTACCAGGGCGTCGGAAGCAGGATGGAGTCACCCGCGCCGGCCACCACCATGGAAGCGGTGAAGAAGGCCTGGTTGCAACCGGCCGTGATGGCCGTGGAGGCCGGCCCGACGTCGGCGCCATAGAGCGTGCCGACATGCTCCGCATAGGCCGCGCGCAGGGTGGGATTGCCGAGGATGGGCCCGTAGCGCGCATCGTCGGCGCGGGCAGCCGCCTCGCCGAAACGCTCCGTGAAAAAAGCGGCAGGTGCATAGCCGGGCACGGCCTGGCTCATGTCCACGACGGGTCCATGGCTGCCATCGTAAGCGGCAAGCCAGCCCTGCGCCTCGGGGATCGGCGGCACCGTAACCCGCGCCACCGTGGGCGATGGCGTTGCCGGCCCGCTGGCGGACAGATCATCCCGGGGATATGCCTGCGGCTTCATCACAGAGTCCCTATGCTTTCTGGTTGTGCACATATACCGGGGCGCAACCGCTGAAAAGAGGATACGCGCGTGCTCCGGCGGATTTGTACGGGCTGGCCTTATGCCTGACTTACGATTAAAAGGACGCAGGTCCGCGCCATTCCGCGCCGGCCGAAAAAGGTAATCGAACCTCATGACAAGTTCACAGGAAACAGCCGACAGGCTGCCCCCTGCGTCGCCGCATGCCGGCATGGGATTTCGCGAGTTCGTCGCCATCGTCGCCTCGCTGATGGCCGTCAACGCCCTGGCCATCGATGCCATGCTGCCGGCGCTGCCGCAGATCGGCGACGCGTTGTCCATCACGGACGACAACCAGCGCCAGCTCATCATCACGGCCTACCTTCTCGGTTTCGGGGTGGCGCAATTGTTCTACGGCCCGGTGTCGGACCGGTTCGGCCGGCGCGCCGTGCTGCTGTTCGGCCTTGCGGTCTACACGATCGGCGGTTGCGCCGCCGCGATGGCGTCCTCGCTCGACCAGATGATGGCGGCGCGGATCGTGCAGGGGATCGGCTCCGCCGCGACGCGCGTGCTGGCCGTCTCCATCGTGCGCGACTGTTATTCGGGCCGGCACATGGCCCGCGTGATGTCGATCGCCTTCATCATGTTCATAGCCGTCCCCGTGATCGCGCCCAGCTTCGGGCAGGCCATCGTCGCCTTTGCGCCATGGGAGTGGATATTCCTCGCGCTCGGCCTGTTCGGCTTCCTGCTGGCGGGGTGGGTCTGGCTGCGCCTGCCCGAGACGCTGCCGGCTCAGAACCGCTCGCCGATCATCTTTTCGGCGGTCGTCGGCGCGTTCCGCATCGCCGCCACCAACCGGGCCTGCCTCGGGTATACGCTGGCGGCGACTGCAGTGATGGGTTGCCTGTTCGGCTTCATCAATTCGGCGCAGCAGATCTTCGTCGAGGTGTTCGACACGGGTTCTTCCTTCCCGCTGCTTTTTGCCGGGATCGCCCTGTTCATGGCGGCGTCGTCCTTCACCAATTCGCGGATCGTCGAGCGACTGGGCATGCGTCTGGTGTCGCATACGGCCATCGTCGCCTTCACCGCCATTGCATGCCTGCATGCGGCCATCGCCCTGTCGGGCCATGAGTCGCTCGTTTCGTTCCTGCTGCTGCAATCCCTGATGATGTTCTGTTTCGGCCTCGTCATGCCCAATTTCAGCGCCATGGCGATGGACCCCGTGGGCTCGGTGGCCGGTACGGCGGCCTCTTTCCAGGGCTTTGTGACCACGGTCGGCGGGGCGCTTCTGGGCTTCTATATCGGGCAGCATTACGATGGCACGGCCACGCCGGTCGTGGTGGGCTATGCCGTGCTCGGCTTTGTCGCCATCCTGATCGTGCTGGCGACCGAGCGCGGGCGCCTGTTCAAGTCGGTCAACCCGCCGCAGCCGTCCGCGCCTCGCTCCGCCAGAGGATGACGCGCTGGAGGACGATGAAGGCGAAGAGCAGGAAGCCGATCGCAATCTTCGTCCACCACGAGGACAGGGTTCCATCGAAGACGATGTATGTCTGGATGAGTCCCTGGATCAGCAGCCCGACGAAGGTGCCGGCCACGAGGCCGGTGCCCCCGGTGAGGAGCGTGCCGCCGATCACCACCGCGGCGATGGCATCCAGCTCCACGCCGACCGTGGCCAGCGAATAGCCGGCCGAGGTGTACAGCGTGTAGACGATCCCCGACAGGCCGGCCAGGAACCCGGAGAGCGCATAGATCAGGATGGTCGTGCGGGCGATGGGCACGCCCATCAGCTCCGCCGACTGGGCATTACCGCCCAGCGCGTAGACATTGGCGCCGAAGCGCGTGCGCTGCGCCAGGATGCCGCCGACCACGAAGACGGCAATCATCACCATGGCGATGGCGGTCAGCCGGCCGCCCCCGGGCAGGCGGATGTAGAAGCTCGAAATGGCCGACAGGACCGGATCCGACAGGGGAACCGAGTCCGTCGAGATCAGGAAAGCGGCTCCGCGTGCCAGGAACATGCCTGCCAGCGTGACGACGAAGGGCGGCATGGTCAGGTAGTGGATGGCCGCCCCCATCACCGCGCCGAAAGCCGCCGTGACGACGAGAAGCAGCGGAAGCGCCACGAAGGGGTTCAGGCCGGCCGATATGGTGACGGCCAAAAAGACGCTCGTGAAGGCGATGACCGAGCCGATCGACAGGTCGATGCCGCCCGACAGGATAACGAAGGTCATGCCGACCGCCGCAATGCCGAGAAAGGCGTTGTCCGTCAGAAGATTGGCGACGACGCGACTGGACAGCATGTTGGGATACTGCGTGACGCAGAGCGCATAGGCGGCGACGAAGATGGCAAGCGTTGCCAGAAACGGCAGGGTGCGTGCGGAGATCATCGGGTAGCGGCCTTTTCCTGCCGGGCGTCGCGGCGTCTTGGCCGCAGGAACGACCCGGCCATGGTCAGGGCCGGGGACTGCACCGCGAGGATGACGACGATGATGCCGGCCTTGATGATCAGGTTGAATTCAGGCGGATAGCCCGCCATCAGGATGCCGGTGTTGATGGACTGGATGATGAGCGCGCCGATCAGCGAGGCTACGATGGAGAATCGGCCGCCCAGCAGCGAGTTGCCGCCGATCACCACTGCCAGAATCGCGTCCAGTTCCAGCCAGAGCCCGGCATTGTTGGCGTCTGCCCCGCGAATGTCGGCGGCGACGATGATGCCCGCCATCGCCGCCGTCAGCCCGGACAGGGCGTAGACGGCGATCAGCAGGAACCGCGTGCGGACGCCGGCCAGCGTGCTGGCGGTGCGGTTGATGCCGACCGATTCCAGCAGCAGTCCCAGCGCCGTGCGCCGGACGGTCAGCCCGACCGCGAGCGCCACGAAGGCCAGCAGCAGGATGGGGACGGGTATGCCGAAAACAGCGCCGGAGCCAAGGAAGGCCAGGCCGGGATCGTTGAAGGTCAGGATCGCGCCCTCGGTGATCAACTGGGCGATACCGCGCCCCGCCACCATGAGGATCAATGTCGCGACGATGGGCTGGATGCGAAGCACCGCGACCAGAAAGCCGTTCCAGATGCCGCAGGCCAGGCCCACCGCCAGCGTCGCCGCCAGCACGGCGGGCAGGGACGTGTCCGAAAGTGTCAGGGAGACGGCCGTCGCGCCGCAAATGGCCATCACGGCGCCAACCGAAAGATCGATGCCCTTGCTGGCGATGACGAGCGTCATGCCGACCGCGAGAAGGCCGACGGGGGCTCCGCGCACGAGGATATCGACCAGGCTGCCGTAGAAGCGGCCGTTCTGGAAGCTGACGTCCAGGAAACCGGGCGACAGGAAGCTGTTTGCCGTAAGGATGATGGCCAGCGCGACGAGTTGCGGCGCCAGCCGCTTCAGGCGGGTCATGCCGCATCTTCCTCCCTGTGGCCGTGCGCGGCGATCGCCCCCATGATGGCGGCCGGCGTTACCTCGTCTCCCGTCAGCTCCGCGACATGGCGACGGTCGGCCAGAACCACGATGCGCGAGGCATAGGCCACGAGTTCCTCCAGCTCGGACGAGATGACCACCAGCGCCATGCCGTCGTTGCGCAGCGTATCGATGAGGCGGATGATCTCCGCATGCGCGCCCACATCGATGCCGCGCGTCGGTTCGTCCAGGATCAGGAGGCGCGGTTCGGTTGCCAGCCAGCGCGCCAGGAGCGCCTTCTGCTGGTTGCCGCCCGACAGGAACTTGATGGGCATCTCCGGATCGGCCGGCCGGATATCCAGCGCCTCGATGAACCGGGCCGCGAGGGCGGCCTGTTCGCTGCGCCGCAGGGGCCGTGCCCAGCCGCGCCGTGCCTGCAGCGCAAGGGCGATGTTTTCACGGACCGTAAGATCGGCGACGATGCCCTCCGTCTTGCGCTCTTCCGGGCAGAAGCCGAATCCGGCGGCAACGGCCCGCTCGGGCGATCCGAGGGAAATTTCCTGCCCGTCGACGAAGGCGGACCCGCTATCGCGGCGGTCGGCACCGAACAGGAGCCGCGCGGTCTCGGTGCGGCCGGATCCGAGCAGGCCGGCGATGCCCACCACCTCCCCGGTGCCGATGGCAAGGTCGAACGGCGCAACGCCGCCCTTGCGCCCGTAATTCTCGAAGCGGAACGCCGGATCTTCGGCAACAGGGGCGCGCGGCGCGGCGCGGCCCAGCGTCTCGCCTTCCAGTTCGCGCCCCAGCATCAGGGCGATCAGATCCATGCGCGGCAGCCCGCGTACGGGCCGGCTGCCGGCAAGCCTGCCGTTGCGCAGCACCGTGATCCGGTCGGCTATGGCAAAGACCTGATCGAGGAAATGGGTGATGATGACGATCCCAAGCCCCTCGTCCCGCAGGGTGCGGATGACGCCAAACAGCAGCTCCACCTCGCCCGGGTCGAGGCTGGCGGTGGGCTCGTCCAGCACCAGCACCTTGCCTGAAAGGTCGACGGCCCGGGCGATGGCGACGATCTGGCGGATGGCGACTGAATAGCTGTCGAGCGTCTGCTTCACATCGATGGAAAGGCCGTACCGCTTCATCAGGCTGCGCGCGTCGGCATTCATCCGCCGATAGTCGACCAACCCGAAACGGCGCGGCTGACGCCCGAGATACAGGTTCTCGGCCACGGTCAGGTTGGGCAGCAGGTTGACTTCCTGGTACACGGTACCGATGCCAAGCTTCTGCGCCTCGCCGACATTGCGCGGGTCCACCTCGACGCCGTCCACCCGGATGGCGCCGCCGTCTCGCCGGTAGGCGCCGGTGAGGATTTTGATGAGGGTGGACTTGCCGGCGCCGTTTTCCCCCAGGAGAGCGTGCACCTCACCGCGCGCCAGCGTGAAGTCGACGTGGTCGAGGGCGCGGACACCGAAAAAGGATTTTTCGATGCCGCGCGCCTCGAGAACGGGCGTTTCCATCAGTAGCCGAGGTTCTTCTTGGCCTCATAGACCGCCATCGGGTCGTCCTGCGCGGTGTAGAGCTTCGACTCCGTCTGGATCCACTTCGGCGGGGCCGTGCCATTGTCCAGGAAGGCCGAGATGGCGTCGAAGGCCGGTCCGGCCATGTTGGGCGTCAATTCCACGGTCGCGTTGGCCTCGCCGTCCGCCATGGCGCGGAAGATGTCCGGCACCGCGTCGATCGACACGACCTTGATGTCGGTTCCGGGCTTCAGGCCGGCTTCCTTGATGGCCTGGATGGCGCCGACGACCATGTCGTCATTGTGCGCGTAGACCGCGCAGATATCCTTGCCGCCGCCTTCGGCCTTGATGAAGCTCTCCATCACTTCCTTGCCCTTGGCCCGGGTGAAGTCGCCGGTCTGGCTGCGGACGATCTGGATGTTGTCGTGCCCGGCGATCGCTTCCTCAAACCCCTTCTTGCGGTTGATGGCGGGCGACGAACCCGTCGTTCCCTGCAGTTCCACGATCTTGCATTCGGCGTCGCCGACATCCTTCACCAGCCATTCGCCGGCAACTTTGCCCTCGAAGACCTGGTCGGACGTGACGGCCGTGAGATAGAGGTCGTCCGGCGCGTCGATCTGGCGATCCAGCAGCACGACAGGAATTTCCGCTTCCTTGGCTTCCTCGAGAACCTGATCCCACCCGGTCGCCACGACCGGCGCGATCAGGATGGCGTCGACGCCCTGTGCGATGAAGCCGCGCACGGCCTTGATCTGGTTTTCCTGCTTTTGCTGCGCGTCCGCAAACTTCAGGTCTATGCCGCGCTTTTCGGCCTCCTGACGGGTAACCGTCGTCTCTGCCGCGCGCCATCCGGACTCCGACCCGATCTGCGAGAAGCCGACCGTCAGCGCCGATGCTGAAACAGTCCCTGCAAGCAGGGCGGCGAGGAGCGCGGCTCCGGCTGCGAGCGTTTTCCCTGGCATGTCATTCCTCCCGATTACGGCCCGCTTGACGTGGCCCTCGCAATCAAGAGTACATAAAGTATGACTAATGGCAAGCGGCACGTATTCCTCAGTTCAAGGTGGCGCCAGAGTCCAGGTAGGCCCATGCACTGTCGTCCATTCGATCCGCCATTGCGTGGCCGGCGATGAAGATGGCGGCGTCCAGCGCCGGCAGAAGCTGATCGAGATTCTCGTCCACTGCGATCTCGCGTGATCGAAGCAGCATCTCGGTCAAGAGGTCAATGTTGGCAGCGAGCGGTTCAGTCATGCGACCCAATCCCCTTTGTGGTGCAGTAGTCAGCTTCCGCTGCGCCGAAGACAACGTACGGAAGCGAAATGAGTTGCATATCATTTATCAGTTTAATGATCAAAAAATATCAACTTAGGGTTGCAAAATATAAAATATTCTAAATATAAGTCAGCTAAGATATTGTTATTTTTGCAAAATAAGTTTTAATCACGAACGCGTGTCATCATATACGTTGTACATCAAAAGGAGTATTCCAGCGCAACCAGACCGTCGTTGAGCGGTCAATCAATCCTCGTCCGACGCGGAGCCGAAGTCCCGGCGCGCAATACCGTGACGCTGCAGCTTATCGTAGAAAGTCTTGCGCGGGATGCCGAGCGCCTCGATGGTTGCGCGCGCGTCTCCGGCGTTGTCGCGCAGGGCCTGCCGGATCGCCTCGGCCTCGAATGCGGCCACCCGATCCGGAAGGGGCCCGGTGCTGTCGGACGATGTTGCGCCGGCACTTGCCGCACTGAAGTCCATATCGCCCAGTCCAAGGACCGTGCGCTCGGCGTAATGCGAAAGCTCGCGGACATTGCCGGGCCAGCGATGGGCGCGCAGGCGTTCGTGAACGGCTTTCGTCAGGGCAGGGGTCTCCCGGCCGAAACGACGGGCGGCCGATTGCAGGAAATGCGCAAACAAAAGCGGCACGTCCTCCATGCGCTCCCGCAGCGGTGGGATGCGCAGGGTCACGACATTCAACCGATAGTAAAGGTCCTCGCGGAAACCCCGACGCTCGGAGGGATTGCCCAGATCGACCTTGGCCGCCGCGACGACCCGGATGTTCACGGGCCGGCTTTCATTCGTGCCGAGAGGGTCGATCCGGCGTGTTTCCAGGACCCGCAGCAACTTGACCTGAAGGGATGGCGGCATGGATTCGATCTCGTCGAGAAAGAGGGTGCCCCCCGCCGAATGCTCGATACGGCCGACGCGCCTTTTCTGGGCGCCGGTGAAGGCGCCTGCCTCATGGCCGAACAGCTCGCTTTCGATCACCGTTTCCGGCAGCGCGCCGCAATTCAATGCCACGAAGGGTTTGGGCGCGCGGGCGCTCCATCGATGGATGAGATTGGCGACCACGTCCTTGCCGGAGCCGGTCTCCCCTTCGATCAGAACGTCCACATCGGTCTGCGCGATCTGTCGCACGGTGCGGCGAAGGCTGCGCATCTGCGGCGTCTGCCCTATCAGGGGCAGGTCTTCGTCAACTTCGGCGGCCATCGCGCGCAGGCGTCGGTTTTCCAGGACGAGGCTGCGCTTTTCCACGGCACGGGCGATGCTGGCCAGGAGCCGGTCGCGTGCGAAGGGCTTCGGGATGAAGTCGTAGACACCGCGCTTGAGCGCCGACACCGCCATGTCCACATCGCCGTGCCCGGTTATGAGGATGACGGGCAGGTCCGGGTCGATCGCGCGGATCGCCGCGAAGAGTTGCAGCCCATCCATGCCCGGCATGCGGATGTCGGAAACCACGATGCCGTCGAAACCGCCTTCCAGGCGCGCGATCGCATCCATCGCGGATGCCGCGAGAACGGGCTCGAAGCCCGCCAGCTCCAGCGTCTGGGCGTTGGCCGAGCGCATTGCCTCGTCATCGTCCACGAACAGGACCCGGTTGATGGTTGGGCTCATCCTGCAACCCTTGGAAGCGTGATCGTCATGCAGGCGCCGCCCGATGAAGCGTTGCCGGTGGTGATGCCGCCGCCGAGGTCGCGGAGAATGTCGGCGGTGATCACGAGGCCGAGGCCAAGGCCGTTCTGCCGTGTGGTCGAGAATGGCGTAAACAGGCGATCCAGCATGTCCGGCGACAGGCCGGGGCCCGTATCCTCGATCGCGACGCTGACGCTGTCGCTGCTGACGCTCGTCCGGATCCGGATCGTGCCCTCGCCCTCCATCGCATCCAGCGCGTTGCGCAGGAGGTTGACGAAAACCTGCTCCAGCCGGGTCTTGTTGCCATCCACCAGCGCCGGCCCGGAAGGTGCCTGCCGTTCCAGCCGGACATTCTGCTGCTTCATCCGGCTGCGGAGCATCATGACGGCCCCATCGACCGGTTCGGCGACATCCATCACTTGGTGCACGCCCGTCTGCCGCCGGGCGAAATTGCGCAATGTGCCGGTGATCTCCCCGATCCGGTCGGCAAGACCGGCGATCGTATCGAGGTTCGCGCGGGTGCGGGCGGCGTCGCCCCTGTCGAGGAGCGTTCCGGCGTTTTCGGCAAAGGTGCGGATCGCGGAAAGCGGCTGGTTGATCTCGTGCGCCACGCCGGCGGTGATCTGCCCCAGCGATGCGAGGCGGTTGGCCTGCGCAAGGTCGTCGCGCAGGCGCAGGACGCGCGCCTCGACGCTTTCGCGCTCGGCGATCTCCGTCTCCAGCCGGAGATTGGCGGCGGACAGCTCTGCGGTACGCTCGTTCACGCGCCGCTCCAGCACGGCGGCGGTACGGACCATGTCGGCGCGCCGTTCAGCGGCCCAGCGGCGCCTGCGATACAGGAAGAACAGCGTGCCGAATGCCAGCGCCAGCGCGAGCGCCGTCACGCCGCGCCAATACAACTGCGACTGCGCAAGCGCCGCCGCGGCCGGAACCAGCACGTGGATGCGCCACTCCGCAGGGTTCTCCTGCAAAGGCAGGGTCGCCTCCACATGGGCCTGCATGCCGCTGCCGGCGTCGACGGTGACGAGGCCGTCATCCGCCGTTCCGGCCATGCCCGTCATGTCGAGGGGCTGCAGGCCGGCATCGGCGAACTGGATGCTGTCCCGTATGGCCTGAGCCTCCTCCGGCGCCAGGGCACGAAGCGCCCTGAACCGCCAGCCCGGAACGCTGGTCGCAAGTACGACGCCCCGCCCATCGTCGACGAAGGTGGGGCGGCCACTGGACGCCCAGGTCTGCTCGACGCTGTTCAACTCGACCTTGACCACAACGACGCCCAAAGCGCGTCCGTCCGCGCCATCCACGCGCCGCGAAAGATAGAGGCCCGGCCGGCGGCTGACGGTCCCGAGGCCATATTGTTCGCCCGCCACCTGGCGCAGGGCGCGCTGGAAGTAGTCACGGAAGGCATAGTTATTGCCGACAAAGCTGTCGGCCTGCGCGTGATTGCTCGCGGCGACCGTGTCGCCGGCAGCATCGATCAGGTAGATGACGCTGGCGCCCGTTTCTCCGGCCAGTTGCGCCAGGCGCTCGTCGGTCCGCCGGAGGGCGTCGGCATCGGGCGTGGCCAGAACTCTGGCGATGTCTGTGTCCTGCGACAGGATCAGGGGCACGCTGCGCTGCTTGCCGATCTCGCTGGCCAGCACGGCGCGCGCCAGCGGAGCGGCACGCGCCGCTTCTTCGGACAGTTCGGACAGCCTGTGCTGGCGCGCCAGGGGCCCGGCCGCACCGATACAGGCAAGTGTCCCCACCAGTGCCGCCACCAGCCAGATCGTTCCGGGTTTCGCGATCCATCTCATATGTGCGGTTTACCGCACAATGGCGGCGGCACGCGAGCGAAATATCGCACAATTCTGATCCGCATTGCGTCGATGGGGGGCCGTCACCCCTGCAAATCCGGCATGAGAGGCCTGCGCCAAGCGAATGGCACGCCGCTTGCGAAAGGGGGATCCAAGGTCCGCGCGCGTCGCTTCGGGCCGGGAGAACATGGGGTGCCCAGTCACCCTGTCCACCGATACGGGAGGAATATCATGGCCGTACCCATGGCTGTCGAAACCGGCGCAGGCCCGCAGAAGCGCAAGCCGATCTATGCGCAACTCTATGTCCAGGTGCTTGTCGCCATCGCGCTCGGCATCGCGCTCGGGCACTTCTATCCGCAGCTCGGCGAAAGCCTGAAGCCGCTGGGCGATGCCTTCATCAAGCTCGTCAAGATGATCATCGCGCCGGTGATCTTCCTGACCATCGTCACCGGCATCGCCGGCATGAGCGACCTGAAGAAGGTCGGGCGGGTCGCCGGCAAGGCCATGGCGTACTTCCTGACCTTCTCGACGCTGGCGCTCATCGTCGGCCTCATCGTGGCCAATGTGGTGAAGCCCGGCGCCGGGCTGAACATCGATCCGGCCTCGCTGGATCCGAGCGCTGTCGCCAACTACGCCACCAAGGCGCATGAGCAGAGCCTGGTCGGCTTCCTGTCCAACATCATCCCCACCACCATCGTCTCGGCCTTCGCGGAGGGCGACATCCTGCAGGTGTTGTTCTTCTCGGTTCTGTTCGGCATCGCGCTGGGCATGGTCGGCGAAAAGGGCAAGCCGGTGCTGGATTTCTTCCAGGCCGTATCGGTGCCCATGTTCAAGCTGGTCGGCATCCTGATGAAGGCGGCCCCCATCGGCGCGTTCGGCGCCATGGCCTTCACCATCGGCAAGTACGGGATCAGTTCGGTCGCCAATCTGGCCATGCTGGTCGGCACCTTCTACCTGACCTCGATCCTCTTCGTCGTCATCATCCTCGGCGCCGTATGCCGCTACAACGGCTTCTCCATCTTCGCGCTCATCCGCTACATCAAGGAGGAACTGCTGCTGGTGCTCGGCACCTCGTCGTCCGAGGCTGCGCTGCCGACGCTGATGGACAAGATGGAGCGGGCCGGCGCCAAGCGCAGCGTCGTCGGCCTCGTCGTTCCGACCGGCTATTCCTTCAACCTCGACGGAACCAACATCTACATGACGCTGGCGGCCCTGTTCATTGCACAGGCCACTAATATCGACCTGTCATTGAGCGACCAGATCCTGCTGCTGCTGGTGGCCATGCTGTCGTCCAAGGGCGCGGCAGGCATTACCGGCGCCGGCTTCATCACGCTGGCCGCGACGCTGTCGGTCGTGCCGGCCGTGCCGGTTGCCGGCATGGCGCTCATTCTCGGCATCGATCGCTTCATGTCGGAATGCCGGGCCCTGACGAACCTCGTCGGCAACGCCGTCGCGACCCTCGTGGTCGCACGCTGGGAGGGCGAACTGGACACCGACCGCCTGCATGCGGTGCTGGGCGGCCACGAACGTGGCGAGGCGAAGCCCCAGCCGGAGGCTATCGCCGTACCGGCCGAGTAAGCGCCCCCGGGGGCAAAAGTGGAATCAGGCGGCCGGTGTGCCGCCTTTTTCCTGCAGGAAGGCCTCGTGGAACTCGTCGGCCATCCGACGCAGCGCACGCCCGATCTCGGCGTATTCGTACTCGTTGAGATTGGCGAGGGAAACGCGGCCGGCCGGCTCGTGCGTACCGAACCCCTTTCCGGGCAGAAGCACGATGCCGGTTTCGTCGGCGATGCGGAACAGCATGTCGCCGGCGGTGGCCTTTTCCACCACATAGGCGGCAAAGGCGTCGCCGTGCAGATGCCGGGCGATGGGCTCGAGGTCGAGCAGGGTATAATAGTCCACTTCGTTCGGATCGGATTGCGGCGGCATGCCGAGCTCGCGGTAAAGGGCGCGCTCGCGCCGGCGGATGAGCTTCTTCAGCTCGGCCTTGTACCCGTCCGCCTCGTCCATCAGCGCGAACAGCGAAAACAGCACCATCTGCACCTGCTGCGGCGTCGAAAGGCCGGCGGTGTGGTTAAGGGCCACGGCCCGGCTGTCGGCGACGAGCCGGTCGATGAACGACAATGCCGAGACGTCGGGCACGATGGACTGGTAGCGCCGGTCGAGCGCCTGTCGTTCCGTCTCCGGAAGGGCCGCCAGCGCGCCATCCATCACGTTGTCCTTGGCAGTGGCGACGACACCGAGGCGCCAGCCGGTCGCGCCGAAGTATTTCGAGAAGGAATAGACCAGGATCGTGTTTGCGGGGCAGATCGCGAAGAGAGACTGGAAGTCGTCCGCGAACGTGCCGTAGACATCGTCCGTCAGGATCATCAGGTCGGGACGCTCGCTGGCGACGATATCGGCGATGCGGTGCAGGCTGCGCTCGTCCATCTTGACCGAGGGCGGATTGCTCGGATTGACGAGGAAGAACATCTTGACCGCCGGGTCCTTCAGCTTGTCCAGCTCCGTATCCGGATATTGCCAGTGGGCGTTGGGGTCGGCGTCCAGCGAGACCTGCTTGAGCCCGTATTCCTCCAGCTCCGGGATCTCGATATAGGGGGTAAAGACGGGCTTGCCGATGGCCACCTTGTCGCCGCGCCGGATCAGCCCGTTCTGTTGCAGCGTATGGAAGATATAGGCCATCGCCGCCGTGCCGCCCTCGACGGCGAACAGGTCGATGCTGCGGGTCGGCACGTTGCCGCCGATCATCTCCTTGACGATATAGTCGCGGACGATCTTCTCGCTCAGCCGCAGCATCCGGGGCGGCACAGGATAGTTGCAGCCGAGGATTCCCTCGATCATCTCGTGCAGGAAGTCCGATGCCGAAAGGCCGATCTGGTCGCGCACGTAGCTCATCGCACGGGCCAGGAAAAGAACGCCTTCGCTGCCGCGATTGTCGGCGCAGAAGCGTTCGAAACGACCCTCGATACCTTCGATCTTCGGCAACCCTCCCACGCCGTTGGGAAGGTAGGAGAACGAAAGCTCCGACTCCGCCGCGGCGAACAGGCCAAGCTGGAAAAAGGCCCGGCGCGGCAAGGTAGCCAGGAAGTTGGGGTTGCCGCGGCCGGCATTCAGCATCATCCGGTTGGCCTTGCCGGAGGCCAGCTTGATCAGCTCGTCCTTCAGTTCGAACGGACTGAGCTTGGCGTACTGGCTGTAATCGGTGGACATCGAAGGCTACTCCCTGTTCAGGCGAACGCGACGACGAGTGGCCCGAGCAGGGTCAGGAAAACGTTGGCGAGCGCGTAGGTGATGGCGAAGGGTGCGGTGGGGATCGAGTTTCCGGCCTTGTCCAGCACTTCGCCGAAGGCCGGGTTGGCGCTGCGCGACCCGGAAAGCGCGCCGGCGAAGATGGCTGTATTGTCGTATTTCAGGACATATCGCCCGACCAGCATGGTGATCAGCATCGGCAGCAGCGTCACGACGACGCCGATCAGGAACAGCGATATGCCGCTTTCGCGCACGGTGCTGACGGCCTGCAGGCCGGATTGCAGCCCCACGGCGGCGACGAAGCCGGCAAGGCCGAGGTCGCGCAGCAGGGTCGAGGCGGGCAGCGGCAGGTTGCCGATGGCCATGTTGCGGCCGCGATACCAGCCGAAGACGAGACCGGATAGCAGGGCGCCGCCGCCGGCCCCCAGCGTCAGCGGCACATCGCCTATGCGCAGCACCAGAAGCCCGACCAGCAGGCCCGCGACGATGCCGAGGCTGTGATAGACGAAATCGGTCTTGTCGCTGGGCAGGATCGGCGTGCCGGCCGCCTTCGCCACGCGGGCGACGTCGGAGGCGCTGCCATAGACGGTCACGACATCGCCTGCCTCGACGCGTTCGTCGGGCTTTATCGCCACCGGGGCGCCGCCGCGCTTGAGCGCGGTGACGTAGATGCCGTGCTTCAGCGCGGACGCGGTCGTCGTCATGATGTCGCCGACCGTGCGGCCCACGAAATCGCGCGAGGTCAGCGAGATATCGCGGCTGACCATGACCACGTCCATGCCCTCGGATGCAGGCACTTCGGGCCCAAGGCCGGTCGACCCTTCGAGAACGCCCCCGCGCCGCCCGACCAGAAGAACGATATCGTCCTTCTGGAGTATGAGGTCGGGCTCGACGCCGATGATGGAGCCGTTGCGCTTGACGCGCTCGACGCTGATCGGGGACGCCGCCGCGGCCTCGATATCCGCGATGCTGCGGCCGGCCGCCCCGTCGATGCGGAACAGACGCCCGACGAGGTCCGGCACGGCGGGGGACTCACCCGCGCCGTATTGCTGCGCGCCGGCCAGAAGCGCGGCCTCGGCCTTCATGGCGTCGTCGCGGATGGACCGGCCCATCAGCCAGGGCAGGATGTTGACGCAGACGATGATGGCCCCGAACGAGCCGAAGATGTAGGTGACGGCGTAGCCCACCGCCACATTGCCTTGCAGGCGCTGGATTTCCTCCGCCGCCAGATCGAGTTGCGCCAGCGCCGAGCTGGCCGTGCCGATGATGGCAGATTGCGTCAAGGCGCCGGCTGCCACGCCGGCTGCCAATCCCTTGTCGAGGCCGAAAAGCCGCGCGAAGACGATGACGGTGGCGAGCCCGGTGACGGCCAGAACGGCGGCCAGCACGATCTCGCGGATCGACTGCCGGCCGAGGGACCGGAAAAAGCCGGGTCCGCTTTCGAAGCCAACCGCGTAAATGAAGAGCGCGAACAGGAGCGTCTTGACGCCATTGTCGATGGTAGCGCCGAACTGGCTGATCACCACCGCGACGAGGAGGGAGCCCGCGACCCCGCCCAGCTGGAACTTGCCGAACTGCACCTTGCCGAGCGCATACCCGCCCGCAAGCGACAGGAACAGGGCAATCTCAGGAGATCGGGTGAGGATCGAGTGAACCCATTCCATCGCACGCCCCTTCGCAAAGCGATCGTGCGACAGTCAGCTAGGGCCTTGTTCGGCCATGGAAAGCCGGTCGTGGCCGAATCTGCAACCCGGATCAGGCCGGGGCGAGCCCCGAGCCCTCGTAATCGTTCAGGACCTTCCAGACCAGTTCCTGCATGAAGGCCGCCAGGGCAGGGGTGAGGGGCTGGTCCTGGCCGACATCGGCCGGCAGTCCGCGAGGGTCGCGGCCGTAGATCATCGCGTAATGCGCGAGGCTGATGAAGTAGGCGCCGATATCGTTGATGTGGATGGCGTCGGTGAACAGCATCTCCATCGTCTCGAGGTCGGGCGCCTGCTTCGCCTCGACGGCATCGTAGAGAGCGGCGAACAGCAGCGGCCCCGGGATCATCCGGACCGGGGGCATGCCCTCCGGCCGGTTCGCGTTCACATGCGCCGCGATCTTCTCCCAGCGCTCCCACTCCATCGGCAGGCGCAGGCGAAAGGGCACGTGGCCTTCCGGATCCTTGTTGAAATTATCGAAGTTCGGTCCGCTGGTGATGTGGATCCAGCTGGCGTACAGCATGGTCTCCGCGCCCTTGCCGCCATTACCCTTCGTCCACGCATTTTCGACCCAGCGAAGCGCCTCGTTTTCCGAGTCGTGCCACTGGACGGTGGTGGACAGCGAGACCCGCTCCGTCAGGACCAGCAATTCGTAGTCCTGGATATCGGTCCAGGCGTTGGGCAGGGGATCGGTCGGGTTGTTGCGCCGCCAATCCATGGGGCTGCCGGGGATGGTGGAGCGGGCGATGCTCGGCTTGCCGCCGGCGGCGACGACCATGCGTGACAACATGGGCGGTATCGGGTCGGTCAGGCTGTGGCCGGATTCCACCACCCGCGTCGAGAAGGCGCGCTCCGTGGCCTCGGCGCTTACCGCCTGGAACGTCATCGCCATCGCAAGCGCCAGTACGCAGCCGCCCACCCGAAAGATCGATCCTGCCGTCATGCGTCCGTAGTCTCCTGCCGTTTCACCTTGGCGCCAGTAGACAGGCCCGCACGGGCGTAGGGCAATTCACCCCATCGGCGGTCGGCGTCCGCAATCCGGCTTAGAGCGCAATTCACGCCGACATTCCGTAAGGGACTGTCGGCCGGACCAATCTTCGCATGGCATCCCCGGCGTCGGTCGTCCTATGATGCCGCCCGATTCATGCGCGGGTTTCCCTACATGCGACAGGACGACAGGACCCACGGGCTTTGGGAGCGGACGGCGCCGCCGGCGCCCGCGGCGCCGGCCCTGGACGGTGAAAGAACCGCCGACGTGGCCATCGTCGGGGCGGGATATACGGGGCTTTCGGCCGCCTTGCACCTTGCCGGACAGGGCGTCGATGTCATCGTCCTGGAGGCGGAGGAGGCTGGGTTCGGCGGATCGGGACGCAATGTCGGCCTGGTCAATGCCGGCATGTGGGTCCGTCCGCGCGAGTTGCCCAACGTCCTCGGCCCTGTGCATGGCAAGCGGCTGCTCGACCTTCTGGGCGGCGGGCCGGCCGTCGTCTTCGACTTGATCGAGCGGCATGGCATCGCCTGCGAGGCCAACCGGGCGGGTACGCTGCACTGTGGCGTCGGCGCAGCGGGGGCCGAGGAGCTGGCCGGGCGCGCAGCCGAGTGGCAGGCGCTGGGCGCGCCGGTGGACTATCTGGATGCCGACGCGGCGGCCGAGGCGATCGGCAGCAGGATCTACAGTTCCGCCTTGCTGGATCGGCGCGCCGGTACCATACAGCCGCTCGCCTATGCGCGGGGGCTGGCGCGCGCCGCGGTCGACGCCGGCGCCCGCCTGTTCTGCCGGAGCCCGGTGCGCGCCGCGCGCCGCACCGGCGGGGCCTGGCGGCTCGAAACGCCGCAAGGGGCGGTCACGGCGGCGCGGGTGATCGCGGCGACGAACGCCTATACGCAGGCGTGCTGGCCGCAATTGCGCACCGAGCTCGTGCATCTGCCCTATTTCAACATCGCCACCCGCCCCCTGTCCGGAAACCTCGCCCGGTCCATCCTGCCGGGCCGGCAGGGATGCTGGGACACGAAGGAGATCCTGACATCCTTCCGCTTCGACGTGCATGACCGTCTGGTCGTCGGCAGCGTCGGTGCCTTGCGCGGAACCGGCCGGGCCATCCATCGGCGCTGGGCCGCGGCAACGCTGAAGCGTCTTTTTCCGCAGCTCGGGCCCGTGCAGTTCGAATCCGAATGGTTCGGCATGATCGGCATGACAGAAGATGCCCTGCCGCGCTTTCACAGGCTCGACGAAGGGGTCTTCTCGTTCAGCGGTTACAATGGCCGCGGGATCGCGCCGGGAACGGTGTTCGGCCAGGTCCTGGCCCGGTATCTGACGGGGGGCCTGCGTGAAGAAGACCTGCCACTGCCGCTCAGCGATGCACGCCCGCAGCGCTTCCGGACAGTGCGCGAAGGCATCTATGAATACGGGGCGCAGGTCGCCCACCTCACATCCCGGATCTGATCCGCACCAGGAGAACACCCATGACCCTTTCGTCACCCATCCGGTCCGCCGAAGGCCTCGCCGCCGAAGTAGCGGCCCTGTTCGATACGCTCGGCAGGCCTGCCTCGGACCTGTCGGGCGGCACGCTGGATGTGCGTTCGCCCGTGACCGGCGAAACGCTCGCGGCCCTTGCCGAAACGGACGCGGCGGGCGTAGCCAGGGCGATCGAGGCAGCGGATGCCGCCTTTGCGAAGTGGCGCCTGGTGCCGGCGCCGCAGCGCGGCGAGCTGGTGCGCCTGCTGGGCGAGGAGTTGCGCGCGCACAAGGCATTACTGGGCCGGCTGGTATCCATCGAGGTCGGCAAGGTGACGTCCGAGGGTCTGGGCGAAGTGCAGGAAATGATCGACATCTGCGATTTCGCCGTCGGCCTGTCGCGGCAGCTCTATGGCCTCACCATCGCTACCGAACGCGGCGAGCACCGCATGATGGAGACATGGCACCCGCTTGGCGTCGTCGGCATCATTTCGGCCTTCAACTTTCCCGTCGCGGTCTGGTCGTGGAACGCGGCGCTGGCGCTCGTCTGCGGCAACGCCACCGTGTGGAAGCCCTCCGAGAAGACCCCGCTGACCGCCCTGGCGACGCAGGCCCTCTTCGACCGGGCGCTGGCGCGCTTTCGCGCCGATGGCGGAACGGCCCCGGACGGACTGTCGGCGGTGCTTATCGGCGGAAGGGATGTGGGCGAGGCCATGGTGGACAACGTGAAGGTGCCGCTGGTTTCCGCCACCGGTTCGACCGCCATGGGGCGCGCCGTCGGTCCGCGCGTCGCGGCGCGCTTCGGACGGTCGCTGCTGGAACTCGGCGGCAACAACGCAGCCATCGTCTGCCCGTCGGCCGATCTGGACCTGACGTTGCGCGGCGTCGCCTTTGCCGCGATGGGCACCGCGGGCCAGCGCTGCACCACGCTGCGCCGCCTGTTCGTGCATGACAGCGTCTACGATACGCTGGTGCCGCGGCTGAAAGCGGCCTACGCCTCCGTCGCCGTCGGCAATCCGATGAGCGAGGGCACGCTCGTCGGCCCGCTGATCGACGCCGCGGCCTTCGAGGCGATGCAGAAGGCGCTTGAGGCCGCCCGCGCGGCCGGCGGCGCGGTGTCCGGCGGCGAGCGGGTTACCGTCGGGGCAGGTGGCTACTACGTGCGCCCGGCCCTGGTGGAAATGGCGGCTCAGACGGGCCCGATGCTGGAAGAAACCTTTGCGCCGATCCTCTACGTGGTGCGCTACAATGCGTTCGACGAGGCGATCGCCCTGCAGAACGGCGTGCCGCAGGGGCTGTCCTCTTCGGTCTTCACCAACGACCTGCGCGAGGCCGAGTTGTTCCTGTCGGCGAGCGGGTCGGACTGCGGCATCGCCAACGTCAATATCGGCCCGTCCGGTGCCGAGATCGGCGGTGCCTTCGGCGGCGAGAAGGAAACCGGCGGTGGCCGTGAATCCGGCTCGGACGCCTGGAAAGCCTATATGCGACGGGCTACGAACACCATCAACTACGGTCGCACGCTGCCGCTGGCGCAGGGTGTGAAGTTCGATGTCGGCTGACAAAACGGCACGTTGACCGGGCTTGCGGAACCATCAATAACTGAGGGTGGCATACAGCCTGTAAACCGCTTCAGGACACCGCATGGCCCGTGGTCCATTTCTTGTCTTCGTGCCATTGCTCGTCCTTGTCGCGGCGTGCCGGCCACCCGAGGCCCAGCCCGAGACGCCCATCGTCCCGGTGGTCGTGCAGCGGGCGCAACTCTCCGATTACAGGCCCACGGCTGCTGTCACCGGCGAGGTGCAGGCCCGCAATCAGACGGCGCTCGCCTTCCGCGTCGGCGGCCGCGTGGCCGAGCGCAGCGTCGACGTGGGCGACCGCGTTGCCGAGGGCGACGTCCTCGCCCGGCTGGACCCGCGCGAGCAGCAGGCCGACCTTGCCGCATCGCAGGCCGGCGTGGAAGCGGCGCAGGCGCAGCTCGACCAGGCGAATTCCGAGTTTGCACGGCAGGATGCGCTGTACCGGCAGGGCCTGACGACACGCAGCGTGTTCGAGCAGGCGCAGGAGGCCGTCCGGACCGCGCAGGCGTCGCTGGATGCCGCACAGGCCCAGCAGGCGACCAGTGCCGACGCGCTGTCCTACACGCAGTTGCGGGCAACGGCCCCCGGCGTCGTCACGGCGCGCGACATAGAGGTGGGGCAGGTGGTGCAGGCGGCGGAAACCGCGTTCTCCGTGGCGGAGGACGGGCCGAGGGACGCCGTCTTCCACGTCTATGAGCGCATCCTGTTCGAGCGGCCCCAGACTGATCACATCGCCCTTTCGCTGGCCACGGACCCCTCCGTTTCGACGACGGGAAGCATCCGGGAAATCTCGCCGGCCGTGGACACCACCACGGGAACGGTCCGCGTCAAGGTCGGTATCTACGATGTGCCGGACCGGATGAACCTCGGCTCCGCCGTCGTCGGACAGGCCTTGCTGCCCGGCACCCGCGGGATCATCGTGCCATGGAGCGCGCTGGCGTCCGACGCCGGGCAGCCGGCGGTCTGGGTCGTCGATATCGACACGGGCACGACGGAGCTGCGCCCGGTGCGCATACAAGCCTATGAAACGGGCCGCATCATACTGGCCGGGGGCGTGGATGCAGGAGAGGCCGTGGTGGTGGACGGAACCAAGTTCCTTCGTCCGGGTGAGAAGGTATCCGTCATCGAGGAGGCCGGATCGTGAGGCGCGCCTTCCTTGGCCTCCCGGTCCTCGCGCTGGCGCTTTCGGCGCTGGCCGGCTGCAACCGGGCGGAGGAGCCGTCCGCCCCGTCCATCCGTCCCGTTCGCGCCATGCAGGTCGTGGCCGTCGAGACGCCGAGCTTCCTGCTGACGGGAACGATAGAGCCGCGCGTGCGTACCGATCTCGGCTTCCGCGTCCTTGGCCGCATCACCTCGCGGCCGGTCGAGACCGGCGATACGGTGCAGGAGGGTGCCGTGCTGGCGACGGTGGACCCGACCACCCTCGACCTTGCGGTGCAGTCGGCGGAGGCCGACCTGATCAGCGCCAAGGCACAGCTGGCCGAAGCCTCCGGGGTGGCCTTCCGGCAAAGCGAACTCCTGGCGGCGCGCGCATCGACGCAGGCCAGCTTCGAATCCGCCGACAGGCAACGCCGCACGGCCGCCTCGCAGGTGGCGAGTGCGCAGGCGCGGCTGACCAAGGCGCAGGAACAACGCGGCTATGCCGAACTCAAGGCGAATATGACGGCGTCGTCCTGTCCACCAGCGCCGATGTCGGCCAGGTGGTCAGCCCGGGCCAGACGGTCCTGACGCTGGCCCGGCCGGACGTGCGGGAAGCGGTCATCGACGTGCCCGACCAGGCCGCTTCGTCGCTGGCCGTGGGCATGCCGTTCAACGTGCGGCTGGAGCTCGATCACGGCATGACGACGACGGGCCGCGTCCGGGAGATCGCCCCCAGCGCCGATCCGGCGACACGCAGCCGCCGCGTCCGCATCACGCTGGACGCCCCCCCGGAGGATTTCCGCCTCGGCTCCACGGTCCGGGTGTTCCCGGCCGATGAGGGCCCACCGGGGATCGCGCTGCCGGCATCCGCCGTCAGGCGGACGGCGGACGGCGACTTCGTCTTCGTCATCGAAGACGGCACGCGGGCAGTGCGCCGCGCCGTGGACGTAGAGCCGTTCGGACCGGGCTTCAGGGTGACATCCGGCCTGTCGGGTGGCGAAACGGTCGCCACCGCCGGTGTCAACCGGCTGGAGGACGGACAAGCCGTGCGCATTGGCGGAGAAGCGATTTGAAAGCCGAGCCATTCAACCTGTCCGACTGGTCGCTCCGCCACCGTTCGATGATCTGGTACTTCATGATCGTCTTCCTGCTGGCGGGGGCGTTCTCCTACATCGGCCTCGGGCGCGAGGAAGATCCCAACTTCACCATCAAGACCATGCTGGTGCAGGCCCAGTGGCCCGGCGCATCGGCCGAGGAGACGACCCTCCAGGTCACCGACCGCATCGAGAAGAAGCTCGAGGAGCTGGAATCGCTCGATTTCACCCGCTCCGTCACGCGGCCCGGCGTAACGACCGTCTTCGTCAATCTGCGCGATACCACCAAGGCCCGCGACGTGCCGCGGATCTGGGAAGAGGTCCGCAGCATGATCGGCGACATCAGGCCAAACTTTCCGGAAGGGGTGCAGGGGCCGTTCTTCAACGATCGTTTCGGCGACGTCTACGGCAACATCTATGCCTTCGTCAGCGACGGGCTCACCCAACGCCAGTTGCGCGACATCGTGGAAGATATCCGCGCCAAGGTGCTGACGGTGCGCAATGTCGGCCGGGTCGAGGTGCTGGGCGCGCAGGACGAAGCCATCTACCTGGAATTCTCCACCCGGCAGATCGCCGCGTTGGGGCTGGACCAGCAGCAGATCATCGATACACTGCGGGCACAGAATGCCATCAGCCCGTCCGGCGTCATCCAGGCCGGCCCGGAGCGCGTGTCGGTCCGCGTCAGCGGCCAGTTCGCCTCGGAAGACAGCCTCAGCGCCGTCAACCTGCGCATCAACGATCGCTTCTTCCCGCTATCGGACGTCGCAACGATCACGCGCGGCTACGTCGACCCGCCCTCGGCCCTGTTCCGCGCCAATGGCCAACCGGCCATCGGCCTTGCCATCGGCATGCGTGCGGGTTCCAACCTCCTGGAATTCGGCGAGGCGCTGGAAGCCGAGATGGAGCGCGTCACCGCCGAGCTGCCCATCGGCGTGGACGTGATCCGCGTTGCGGACCAGCCGGTCGTGGTGGACGAGGCGGTATCCCAGTTCACCCGCGCGCTCTTCGAGGCGGTCGCCATCGTCCTCGCCATCAGCTTCATCAGCCTCGGCCTGCGGGCCGGCCTTGTCGTGGCGGTCTCGATCCCGCTGGTGCTTGCGATCACCTTCCTCATCATGTCATATCTGGGCATATCCATGCAGCGCGTGTCGCTGGGAGCCCTCATCATCGCTCTCGGCCTCCTGGTGGACGACGCCATGATCGCGGTGGAGATGATGGTAGCCCGGCTCGAAGTGGGCGACCCGCTCGAAAAGGCGGCAACCTACGTCTATACCTCGACGGCGTTTCCCATGCTGACCGGCACGCTCGTCACGGTGGCCGGCTTCGTGCCCATCGGACTGAACAGCTCCAATGCCGGCGAATTCACCTTCACGCTCTTCGTAGTCATCGCCGTCGCCCTCCTGATCTCGTGGATCGTGGCGGTGCTGTTCGCGCCGCTGCTCGGCGTCACGCTTCTTCCGCGCGCGCTGCCGGACCACAAGAAGCGGAAGGGCTGGTTCGCGCGGGGGTTCCAGCGCATCCTGCTCGTCGCCATGCGGGCCCGCTGGATCACCATCGGCCTGACCGTCATCGCCTTCGGCATATCCATCTATGGCCTCGGCCACGTGCAGCAGCAGTTCTTCCCGTCGTCGGACAGGCCCGAGCTGATCGTCGACTTCACCCTGCCGCAGAACGCCTCGATCGCCGAGACGAACCGGCAGATGCAGAAGTTCGAGCAGGAGATGCTGGCGAACAACCCGGACGTCGACCACTGGTCGGCCTATGTCGGGCAGGGGGCGCCCCGCTTCATCCTGTCCTTCGACGTCGAGACGCCTGACCCGTCCTTCGGCCAGATCGTGGTGGTGACCAAGGGTCTCGACGTGCGGGACCGGACACGAACCGCGCTGCAGGACTATCTGCGAACGACGTTTCCCGGCACGGACGCCTTTGTGAAACTGCTGGATATCGGCCCGCCGGTCGGCAGGCCGGTGCAGTACCGCATCAGCGGACCGGATATCCAGACCGTGCGCCGGCTGTCGGAAGAGCTGGCCGGGGTGATGGCGACCAACGCGAATCTGGACGAAGTCGTCTACGACTGGCACGAGCCTGCCCGCGTCGTGCGCGTCAACGTTTCGCAGGACATGGCACGACGCCTCGGCGTCTCGTCCGCCGACATCGCCGGCGCGCTCAACGGCGTGGTGGACGGAACCACCATCACGCAGGTCCGCGACGCGATCTACCTCGTCAACGTAGTGGCGCGGGCGACGGATGCCGAGCGCGGCTCCATCGATACGCTGCAGAACCTGCAATTGCCGGGCAGCAGCGGGCAGTCGGTGCCGCTGGCGGCGATCGCCACCTTTTCCTACGAAATGGAGCAGCCCGTCATCTGGCGCCGCTCGCGGCTGCCCACCATCACCGTGCAGGCGGCGGTTCAGGGCAGCGTGCAGCCCGATACCGTCGTGCGGCAGCTCACGCCCGCCGTGACCGAGTTCTCGGAGCGGCTGCCGGCCGGATACAACGTCGCCATCGGGGGCGCCGTGGAGGAAAGCGGCAAGAGCCAGGCCCCGATCATCGCCGTCGTGCCGCTGATGCTGTTCATCATGGCGACCATCCTGATGATCCAGTTGCAGAGCTTCCAGCGGCTGTTCCTGGTGTTCTCGGTCGCGCCGCTCGCCTCCATCGGCGTCGTCATCGGCCTTCTGGCCAGCAACTCGCCGATGGGGTTCGTGGCCATTCTGGGCATCCTCGCCCTTGCGGGCATTCTGATCCGCAATTCGGTGATCCTGATCGTCCAGATCGAACATGCGCGCCAGGAGGGCGACTCGCCCTGGGACGCAGTGGTGGAGGCGACCGAGCATCGCATGCGGCCCATCCTGCTGACGGCGGCCGCCGCAAGCCTGGCCCTGATTCCGATATCGCGGGAAGTGTTCTGGGGCCCGATGGCCTACGCCATGATGGGCGGCATCGTCGTCGGCACGGTGCTGACGCTGCTGTTCCTGCCTGCCCTCTACGTTGCCTGGTTCCGCATTCACGAAGACGGGCACGCCAAGCCGGCCGGGGAGACCGAGGGGGCGGCCTGAGCCGCCCGCCCGGTGCTTGGGTCAGCCGATTCGGCCGCCGCCGGTCTTGGTGATGGCGACGACGGCCGGGCGCACCGGCATCGCTTCGTCGAAATCGGGCCAGCGGGTGGACAGATCCTCGTAGTAGGAGGGCCTGCCGAATCCGTCCCAGTCCTCGCCGCCGTCGCCGGGATGCTGCACGGCCACGAACATGGTTTGCATGTCGTCGGTCATCAGCGGCCCGCACATCTCGGCGCCCACGGGCACGCGATAGAAGAGGCGGGAGGTTCCGCGCGCTTCCCCATCGGTGTCGACTGCCCAGAGACCATCCGTTCGCCCGGTCGCCTTGGGCGAATTGCCGTCCGTTGAGACCCACAGGCGTCCGTCCGCATCGACGGCGCAATTGTCGGGCATGCCGAACCAGCCGTTCTCGGTCGTGGCGGTGGAGAAGGTCGCCCCCACCTCGGCGACCGAAGGGTCGCCGCATTTCAGAAGGACTTCCCACGTGCCGCGCGTGGCGCTGAAATCGCCATCGGCCTCGGCGATTTCGATGATGTGGCCGAAGGCGTTGGACGCGCGCGGGTTGGCGGCGTCGACCTGGTCGTCCTTGCGGCGCGTATTGTTGGTCAGCATGACGTAGACGCGGCCATTGGTGCCGTTCGGCTCCACGTCTTCAGGCCGGTCCATCGGCGTCGCTTCCAGAAGGTCGGCGGCACGGCGCGTCTCGATCAGGATGTCGGCCTGCGAAGCGAAGCCATTTTGCTCGGTCAACGGCCCCTCGCCATGGACCAGCGGCAGCCATTCCAGCGTGCCGTCTTCCTGGAACCGGGCGACATAGAGCGTGCCTTCGTCCAGGAGATCCCTGTTGGCGGCGCGGTCGTCCGGATCGTATGTGCCGGCCGTCACGAACTTGTAGACGTAGTCGAAGCGCTCGTCGTCACCGAGATAGAAGACGACCTTGCCGTTCTTCGCCACGATGGATTCGGCGCCCTCGTGCTTGAAGCGGCCCAGCGCGGTCCGCTTCTTCGGCACCGAGTTCGGGTCCATTACGTCGACCTCGACCACCCAGCCGAAGCGGTTGGCCTCGTTGGGCTCTTTCGAAAGGTCGAAGCGGTCGTGGAACCGGCCCCAGGCATAGGTGCCCTCCGGAATGCCCATGCGCTCGTAGTTCGCGGCTTCGCGGTGGCCTTCCGGCAGCGCCCCCATGAAATAGCCGTGAATGTTCTCTTCGGCCATGATGTAGGTGCCCCATGGGGTCACGCCGCCGGCACAATTGTTGACGGTGCCAAGGACACGGCGCCCGGTCGGGTCTGCGTTGGTCTTCAGCCGGTCATGCCCGGCCGCCGGGCCCGACAGGGCCATCTCGGTGCCCGCGGTGATGCGCCGGTTCAGGGCGCCGTCCAGCACGGGACGCCACTTGCCGCCCTCCTTGCGGATCTCGACGATGGTGCCGCCATGCGCGGCCATCTCGATGTCGACGCGTGTGCGGTCGGCCTCGGCCACCGTGATCTCGCCGTCGACGACGGTTACGATGCCGGGGAACATCAGATGTTCGTTCGTGTATTCGTGGTTGACGACCAGAAGGCCGCGGTCGTCGGCGCCATCCAGCGGAATGAAGCCGACATAGTCGTTATTGTAGCCGAACTGCCGGGCCTGCGCCTCGGGAGTCTGGGCCGTTGGATCGAAGTCCGGTGCGTCGGCGAACAGCCTGTCGCCCCACCGCAGCAGCACGTCCGCATCGTAGCCTTCGGCCACATGGTGGTCTGCGTCCACGCCGGCCACGACCTCGGCGAAGTCGAAGCGCGAGGCGGTCGATGACGCCTTGGCCTCGTCCGCCGCCGCCAGCGCCAGCGGGCTGACCGTGGCGGCAATCGCCGTCGCGGCCAGCGAGCCCTGGAGGAAGGACCGCCGCGAGAAACGCGCGGCAATGATTTCACCCATGGTGCGGTTGTGCGTCGGGTTGAGTCCTTCGCCCTCCGCTTCCTCCAGCCGGCTGGACCGGAAAGGTTTCGCGCCGTTGACCGTCTTGTCCATCTGTCACCCCTTGCAGTCTGGAACGTTTCCAAGGCGGGGATAGGCGAGCGCAATGACAGGCGAATGACACGGCCGCCGAAGCACTCCTCGGGCGATGCCGGGGGTATCTCCCGGTGGCTCCGATTGTTTCATATCTTCGTGAGAACGGCCGGTTCCGGGCCCGATATGGTCTCGCCGCGGCAAGAGGTCATAGGCATGCCCCGATCTCCTCGCCTATACAGGCAGGCCAGACCCCCGCACCGCCGCACGAGGACCGATTGGGCTCCGCCGGATTCGTTCAGAAACTGACCGCACTGACCGCGCATCGCCACGCCGAGAAGGCGTTGGCCGGCCTGTGCTTCGCGGAAGCCTCCGTCATCCCTGCCTTTCCCGAGGTGATGCTGGCGCCGATGATCATGGCCGACCGGCGACGAGCGTGGCGGCTGGCGGCGATCTGCACGCTGTCTTCCGTCGCCGGCGGGCTGCTCGGCTATGCCATCGGCATGTTCCTGTTTGAGCTGGTCGGCCAGCCGATCCTCAATTTCTATGGGCTCGGGACGGATTTCGAGGCGCTGGCGACGCGCTTCAACGAGGCGGGATGGATCATGGTCCTGGTCGGTGCCCTGAGCCCGATCCCCTACAAGGTCATCACCATCACGAGCGGCGTCACCGGCCTCGATCTCTGGACCTTCGTCCTGGTCGGCCTTCTGGGGCGGGGCCTGCGCTATTTCGTGCCCTGCGCCCTCTTCTATGCCTTCGGGCCGGCCGCAACGGACATCAGCCGGCGGCATCCGCGCAAGGTCGCGCTGGCGGCAGTCGCCCTGGTGGTCGGCGGCTTCGCCATGGCGGCTTTCGTTATCTGAAAAGCAAAACGGATTTCCAAACGCCGCTTCCATGCTTTAGATCCTGCACCCAGCGACAGCGCCGGAAGAAGGATCAGCCATGTCACTCGAACAGGTTCTCGCCACGATCGATACGAACCTCGATGCGTCCGTCGAGCGGCTGAAGGAACTCCTGCGCATCCCGTCCATATCGACCGATCCGGCCTATGCCGACGCATGCCGGAAGGCAGCGGAATGGCTGGTCGCCGATCTTTCCGGGCTCGGCTTTCGGGTGGCGCTTCACGATACGCCAGGCCATCCGATGGTCGTGGCGCATCACGACGGCGCCGGCGCCGATGCGCCGCACGTCCTGTTCTACGGGCATTACGACGTGCAGCCGGTAGACCCCATCGCGCTATGGGATACCGATCCCTTCGATCCGCAGGTGAAGAGGATGGACGACGGCAGCAGCCGGATCGTCGGGCGCGGATCGGCCGACGACAAGGGCCAGCTCATGACGTTCGTGGAGGCCTGCCGCGCCTATATCGGGCAAACGGGAAGCCTGCCCTGCCGGGTCACGCTGTTTCTGGAAGGGGAGGAGGAGTCCGGTTCGCCCTCGCTGCTGCCCTTCATGGACGCGCACAAGGCGGAACTGTCGGCCGATGTGGCGCTCGTCTGCGACACCAACATGTGGAACCGCGATACGCCGGCCATCTCCACCGGCTTGCGCGGACTGGTGGGCGAGGAAGTCACCATCCATGCCGCATCGATGGACCTGCATTCGGGCTATTACGGCGGCGCCGCAGCCAATCCCATCCACGTGCTCGCGAAGATCCTGGCCGATCTGCACGACACGGAAGGCCGGGTGACCCTGCCTGGCTTCTATGACGGCGTGCCGGAGCTGCCGGAGGACATCCGGACCCTCTGGAACGGGCTGGACTTTTCGCAAGCCGAATTCCTCGGCGGCGTCGGATTGTCCGTGCCGGCCGGCGAAAAAGGGCGCTCCGTGCTCGAGCAGACATGGTCGCGTCCGACCGCGGAAGTGAACGGCATCGAAGGCGGCTATACCGGAAAGGGGTTCAAGACGGTGATCCCGGCCTCGGCCCGGGCGAAGGTATCCTTCCGGCTGGTCTTCGATCAGGACCCCGCGGCCGTCCGGTCAAGCTTCCGCTCTTTCGTCCAGCAGCGCCTGCCCGCGGACTGCAGGGCGGAGTTTCATGAACATGGCGGCTCCGGCGCGATCCAGCTGCCTTTCGATTCGCCGATGCTGGAAGCGGCAAGGCGGGCCTTGAGCGACGAGTGGCCGAACCCGGCCGTCATGATCGGCATGGGCGGGTCTATCCCCGTGGTCGGCGAGTTCAAGCGCCGGCTGGGGATGCAATCCCTTCTCATCGGCTTCGGGCTGGGAGACGACCGGATCCATTCGCCCAACGAGAAGTACGAGATGTCGTCCTTCCACAAGGGGCAACGCTCCTGGGCGCGTGTTCTGGCCGCCCTGTCGGGGAGGGGCGTCTAAGCCGCGCGCACCCCATGCTGCCGGGCGAGGTTGAACATCAGGGATCGGCGCTCGAGCGTCAGCCTCGACTCGATCTCGGCGACCAGCTCGGCCGGGGCGTTGCGCTGCTGCAGCTCCTCCAGCGTCAGTAAGATCGCGTGGTTGACGGCCTGGGCGATAGGGAGCTGCAGGCGTTTAACCGCATAGGACGCCGCGTCATCGTAGATGGCGACGATCCATTCGTGAAACTGGGACAGCGCTTCAGGTGTCCCGGCAAGATCTCGCCACATGAAAACCCTATTGCTATAGTATAAATGATCAGGTTAATGTGAAACAGTATTTATAGTATTGACATTTTTGTGAATGCGACAGTATGACGCATATATTAAGTGATCATTATCTTCGGCCTGGGATCTTCTGCAAATTTATAGAGGATCGGCGCCGTCATCGCTCCGTTCCTCACAGTCGTCGACACACGTGCAGAGGCCTTGCGCAAACGCGCGCTAACGGCAAAGAAGCGGCTTTTCGCAATCCGGAGCGGCCCATGCTTGACGCGACTGACTTGAGGATACTGAGGGCTCTTCAACGAGATCCGGAAGGGTCGGTCGAGCGCATCGGACGCGCTGCCGGCCTCAGCCACACGCCATGCTGGCGGCGTATCCGGCGGATGCAGGCCGAGGGAGTCATCGGCGACCGCCGATATCGCATCAATGAGCGTGCCGTCGGGCTGCTCGTCACGGTCCTGACCATGGTCAAGCTGGGGCGCCAGGACGAAGACAGCCTGGAAGCCTTCGAGCAGGCCGCCAATGCCATGCCCGAAATCATGGAATGCTATCTCGTCACCGGCCGATACGACTTCGTGCTGACGATCCTGACCCGCGATACGGAAAGCTTCGAGACGCTGGTCAAGACGAAGCTGTCTCGCCTGCCTCATGTGGCGGAGCTCAATTCCACCGTCGTCCTGCGCAAGTCGAAGAGCGGATCGCCTTTGCCGATTTGAGGGGGGCCATCCTCAAATAAGCCCGAAAGCGAAGCACGCGTCCTTCAAGCGGCCATCCGCCTACAAAAAACAGGAAAGGTTCTCATCTTCCATAGGGTTAGAATGCCTTCAAAGAGCGGGGGACAACTCCGCCGGAACAGGCATCGTGGGAGGTACCGGATGGCCAGCGACGAACTCAACCGCAAATATTCCGCGCGCGAGGGCCGCGTCTTCATGAGCGGTACGCAGGCGCTGGTGCGCCTGCCGATGGTTCAGATGCGACGCGACCGCGAAGCGGGTCTGAACACGGGTACCTTCATATCCGGGTATCGCGGCTCGCCGCTCGGCGGCTACGACCAGCATCTGATGAAGGCGCGTCGCGAGCTGGAAGCCGAAGGGATCGTCTTCAAACCCGGCGTCAACGAAGATCTCGCGGCGACTGCCGTATGGGGATCGCAGCAGGCGTCCGTGTCGCCCGGCTTCCGCAAGGATGGCGTCGTCGGCATCTGGTACGGCAAGGGGCCGGGCGTCGACCGCTCGGGCGATGTGTTCAAGCACGCCAACGCCGCCGGGTCGTCGCGCCATGGCGGTGTGCTGGCCATCGCCGGCGACGACCATGGCGCCAAATCCTCTACCGTTCCGCATCAGTCCGACCATGCCTTCATGGCGGCCGTCATGCCGATGCTCTACCCGTCCTCGATCCATGAGTTCGTGGAGTTCGGCCTCGCCGGCATCGCCATGTCACGCTATTCCGGCTGCTGGGTCGGCATGAAGGTGATTGCCGACACGGTCGAGACGACGGCTTCGGTGGATCTGTCGGGCGAAAGGCGCATCTTCGCCGAACCGGGCGATTTCCAGTTGCCCGCCGATGGACTGAACCTGCGCGTTCCCGATGACCGATGGGCCCAGGACAACCGCCTCCAGACATACAAGGCCTATGCTGCCATCGCGTTCGCACGCGCCAACCGCCTGGACCGCGTCACCCTGGATGCCGAAGACGCGCGGCTTGGCATCATCGCCTCGGGCAAGGCCTACGAAGACGTCCGGCAGGCCCTCAAGGAGCTGGGTATCGACGAGGAGACGGCCCATCGGGCCCGCCTTCGTCTGTACAAGGTGGGCATGCCGTGGCCCCTGGAGCCTGAAGGCGTGCGCGAGTTCTCGGTCGGGCTGGAGGAAATCCTGGTCGTCGAGGAACGGCGCGAGATCATCGAAAACCAGATCAAGCAGCAATTGTTCAACTGGCGGGCCGACGTGCGCCCCCGCATCATCGGCAAGTTCGACCATAAGGACAGGCCGGTCCTGTCGCTGGCGGAAGAGCTGAGCGTCGCCACGGCGGCCATCACCATCGGCGAACACATCCTGGCCATGGGGCATGTCGACCCCGATCACCGGGCCTATATCGAAGCGCGCATCGCCCATTTCCGCCGGCGGCGGGACGCCGGAAAGCAGGCCGTGGCGCCCGTCGCGCGCATGCCGTTCTATTGCTCCGGCTGCCCGCACAATTCCTCGACCAAGGTTCCCGAAGGCTCTCGCGGAATGGCGGGCATCGGCTGTCACTTCATGGTGACGTGGATGGGCCGCTCCAGCGAGACGTTCTCGCAGATGGGCGGCGAAGGCGTGGCCTGGGCGGGGATCGCGCCCTTCACCGACGAGAAGCATGTCTTCGTCAACCTCGGCGACGGAACCTACTTCCATTCCGGCATCCTGGCGATCCGGCAGGCCGTGGCGGCCGGCGTCAATGCAACCTACAAGATCCTCTTCAACGACGCCGTCGCCATGACCGGTGGTCAGAAGGTGGACGGCCATCTGGACCCGGTCCAGATCACCCACCAGCTCGAGCAGGAAGGCGTGTCGCCGATCTATCTCGTCTCCGAGACGCCGGATCGTTACGCCCCGGCGCAATTGCCGCACGGCGCGATCATCCGCCCGCGCGACGAGGTCGAAGCCGTCATGCGGGAGATCCGGGAAGCACCGGGCGTGTCGGCCATCGTCTACGACCAGACCTGCGCGGCGGAAAAGCGCCGCCGCCGCAAGCGCGGGCTGATGCCGGAACCCAACAGGCGCGTCGCCATCAACCCTGCCGTCTGCGAAGGCTGTGGCGATTGCTCCGTGCAATCCAACTGCATCTCCGTCGAGCCCCTGGAAACAGAATTCGGACGCAAGCGGCGCATCAACCAGAGCTCGTGCAACAAAGATTTCTCCTGCCTCAAGGGTTTCTGCCCGTCCTTCGTGACGCTGGAGGGGGCCGAGCCGCGCCGCCGCGCCGCCTTGGGCGGGCCCGACCTGTCATCCGTGCCGGAGCCGGTCGTGCCCGAGCTGGAGGACGTCTGCAATATCGCCATCACCGGCGTCGGCGGCACCGGCGTCCTGACCATCGGCGCGCTCCTCGGCATGGCCGCGCATCTCGACGGCAAGGCGCCGATGCTGCTGGACATGGCCGGTCTGGCTCAGAAGGGCGGCGCCGTGCTCAGCCATGTACGCCTGGGGCGCCGGGCGGAGGACGTGACATGCCCGCGCATCGTCAGCGGCAGCACCGATCTTCTGATCGCGGCGGACGATGTGGTCGCGGCCTCGAAGGAAAGCGTGAACCTGCTATCGAACGAGCGAACGCGCGCCGTCGTCAACACGCATCTGACGCCCGTCGCGCAATTCGTCCGTGACCCCGATTTCGACTTCCGGCGTACGCTGGTGTCCGGCACCATCGGCAAATCGGTCATGCCCGGAAGCCATTTCGAGAATTTCACCGAAATGGCGGAACGCGTGGCCGGCGATGCCATCGCCACCAACATCATGATGCTCGGATACGCCTGGCAGAAGGGCCTGGTGCCACTGTCGGGCAACGCCATTCTGGAAGCGATCCGCATCAACGGGGTCGCCGTGAAGGCCAATCTCGATGCGTTCGGATGGGGTCGTCTCGCTGCCGCGGAGCCGCAGCGCATCGCGGCATTGGCGGGCGATGGTCAGCCGCCCGTCGAAACGCTTGCCGACATGACCACGGAGCGGCTGATCGAGCATCGTGCCGCGATGCTGGCCGACTATCAGGATACGGCGCTTGCCCAGCGTTATCGAGACCTGGTCAGGCGCGCGCAAGTGGCTGACGCGTCAGCCGGGGCGCACGGCAAGCTGGTGCGCGCCGTCGCGCATAATTATGCGAAGGTGCTCGCCTACAAGGACGAATACGAAGTCGCCCGGCTGTTCACCGACGGGCGCTTCGCGGACAGCCTCAAACGGGATTTCACCGGTGTGAAGCGGATGACCTTCCACATGGCGCCGCCTTTCCTGTCCGGCACCGATTCCAATGGTCGGCCGCGCAAACGAAACTTCGGGCCCTGGATCCTGCCGGTCATGCGGTTGTTGGCCAAAGGCAAGCGGCTGCGGGGCAGCGCCCTCGATCCGTTCGGCTATGGTGCGGAGCGCCGGGAGGAGCGGGCAGCGATCGTTACTTACGAAGCGGATTGCGACATGGTGTTCCGGCGGCTGGAGGCCGGCGATCTCGGCATCGCGGTCGAGCTTTTGAGCCTGCCTGACAGCGTCCGCGGCTTCGGCCCGGTCAAGGCCGCCAGCGCCGCGGCCGCAGCCGCAAGGCGCGCCAGCCTGACCCAGGCGCTGCTGGAGGCGCGTCAAGCCGACAAGCCCCGCCTTCCGGAACCGGCGGAGTGACGGCAGGATGAAGGCGCGCCCGCCTCAGTCCTGACGGCACACCTTGGCCAGCAACTGCCGAAGCGCCTTCTCTTCGCTGGGATGAAGGGGAGCCAGAAAGCTCTCCTCACTTTCGGCGACAGCCGATCTGATCTGGGGCAGCAGCGCCTTGCCGGCATCGCTCAGGGAAAGCCAATGCGCGCGACGATCGAGCTGGTCGCCGGTGCGCTCCACGAGTCCACGCTCCACCATCCGGTCGATCAGCCGCGAAACGCCGCCGCGGCTCATCGCCAGGCGCTCGGCCAGGGTGCTTGGCATCATGCGTTCGGTGCCCGACAACTCGCTGAGGACAAGCCATTCGCCGGAGCTGATGCCAAATCGGTCGAAGCGCCGGGTCAGCACGCGCACCATCCGGTCGGCAGCCCGCAGGAGCTGACGGCTGACACCATCCTGAATCGCTGCATCGGAGCGCGTATCGTCTGCGACCAAGGGCGTCTGGCCTCCATTTCCGGCCTGTAGCGGCTATCCAGCAGGATGCCTGTCGACATGGCCCGGACCCAAGATAACCTTAAGGTGTAGTTACCTGCTCAACAAGGTGCAGAAGTAGTTTGTTGCTGTCCCTCGGCCGGTTGCCGCTCCTGTGTCTGCATTGCGGGTCCCTGGCCGTTGGTCGTGCCTGCGATCGGGTCCAGGCCACTTGCGACAGGCGGGTGCGGGGTCGGCCCTGCCGTCTGTTCATCCTGCTGGCTGGTGCCGATGTCCGAGCCGCCAAGACCGCCCGTCCAGCCGCTCGAGCCAGCACCGCCGGGGGCAGTGCCGGAATCCGGACCGCGCGCCGGCGCGGTTTCCGATCCCTGTTCCGACAAATCCACACATCCCGGACGCTGCGTGGCATCCTGTGCCTGAGCCGATCCGGCGATGGCCGTCAGGATGGATAGTGCAAGCAGGGCCGATAAGCGGTTCATCTCGATATCTCCCGTCGCGAAGGGCAATTGCAATGGAAACGAGGGCGCCCATTGCTTCGTTCCGCGTGCCGGTTCAGGCATCCTCGACCACGAGGCAAGCTTCCCCGCGCCGGATCGAGCCGATGTCGGCGGCGGCGGGATAGCCGGCTTCGCGTATGGAGAGAAGTATGCGGCCGGCCTCGGCCGGATCGACCGCGAGAAGCAGCCCCCCGGAGGTCTGCGGGTCGGTCAGGAGATGACGCTTCCAGTCGGGCAGGCCATCCGGCAAGGCGACATCCGCTCCGTAGGACTGCCAGTTCCGATGCGATGCGCCGGTGACGAAGCCTTGCCGGGCCAACTCCCCGGCCTGCGACAGGAAGGGCAGGGCACCCGCCTCGATGGCAACCGTCGCCGACGATCCGCGCGCCATCTCCAGCCCATGGCCAAGGATACCGAAGCCCGTCACGTCCGTCATGGCGTGCACCGCAGGCTCCTCGCTGAGATCGGCCCCGACGCTGTTCAGGCGCGTCGTCGAAAGGATAAGTTCGCCATAGGCATCCGGCGACAGAGCATCCTTCTTGAAAGCCGCGGAATAGACTCCGACGCCGAGCGCCTTGGTCAGGATCAGCCGGTCGCCCGGTTGCGCGGTGGCGTTGCGCCGGATGCGGTCGACGCGGGCGGTGCCGATGACCGCAAGCCCGTAGACGGGCTCGGGACAATCGATCGAATGGCCGCCCGCCACCGGGATGCCGGCGCCGCCACACACTTCCGCGCCGCCCGCCAGGATCGCCCGGATCGAGCCTGCATCCAGTTTGTTCACCGGCATGCCGACGATGGCGAGCGCCATGATCGGACGTCCGCCCATGGCGTAGATATCCGACAGGGCATTGGTGGCCGCGATGCGGCCGAAATCGCGCGGATCGTCCACCATCGGCATGAAGAAGTCGGTGGTTGCGATGATGGCGGTCTGTCCGTCGAGATTCCACACGGCCGCGTCATCGCCGGTTTCGGTGCCGACGAGCAGCTTTTCGTATGGGCCCGCCTTCGGCATGCCCGACAAAAGGTCCTGCAACACGGCGGGGGCCAGCTTGCAGCCGCATCCACCACCATGTGCCAGGCTTGTCAGCCGGACCTTGCCATCGATCGAATCCATCATCGCTCCTCCCGGCGGATCACCGATCCGTGCCCCGCAAAACGTGATCGTAGGGCGCGAAAGAGGCGTTTCCATCGCTTTGACATTGGAATAGCTACAACCTAGCATATTTCCAAACTTGGTCCGCCTTACAACGTGGATAGCATGGAGGCACCGGACGAATGAATATGGAGCTCTCGCGACGCACCTTCCTGAAGGGTGCCGGCGCGGGTGTCGCGGTGACGACGCTGGGCGCATTCGGCTTCTCGGAAGCCGAGGCGGCCTTCGTCGAGGGCTTGCGGCCCTACCGGCTTGCCGGCACACAGGAAACGCGCAACACCTGCCCCTACTGCTCGGTGGCCTGCGGCATCATCCTTTATTCCAAGGGTGACATGGCCGACGGGTCGGCCGAGGTGGTCCACATCGAAGGCGATGTCGACCATCCCACCAATCGCGGCACGCTCTGCCCCAAGGGCGCGGCGCTGCTGGACTTCGTCAAGGCGCCGACGCGGCTGACGAAACCGAAGGTGCGGCGCCCCGGCTCCGACCGGTTCGAGGAGATTTCCTGGGACGAGGCGCTGACCGGCATCGCGCGGCACATGAAAAACGACCGCGACGCCAACTTCATCGAGCGCAATGCGAACGGGCAGACCGTCAATCGATGGACGACGACAGGGTTCCTGGCCGCCTCCGCCACGACGAACGAGACCGCCTTCCAGACCTACAAGGTCGTGCGGTCGACAGGGATGGTCGCATTCGACAATCAGGCGCGCGTCTGACACGGCCCCACGGTGTCCAGTTTGGGCCCAACTTTCGGTCGTGGTGCGATGACAAACCCGTGGACGGACATCCGTAACACGGACCTGGTCGTCATTATGGGTGGCAACGCCGCAGAGGCGCATCCATGCGGCTTCAAATGGGTCACGGAGGCGAAGGCCAACCGGGGCGCAAAGCTGATCGTCGTCGATCCGCGCTACACGCG